>DOEL01000016.1 GCA_003533095.1 Methylophilaceae bacterium
TTAAAATGAAAGTTTTCTCTTAATTGATCTTTCAGCCAAAAGCTTGAAAAGCCTGCAGGATTTTCGTCTACTGCAGAATAAAGTACATGGGAAGGCATTACTGCATCTAATCCATGTTTGATCAATGATGCAAAAATACTCATATCTTTAGATGCGATCTCATCAAGCGATCTTGTGTCTTCTGAAATACTTAAATGTGAATCAGCTTTAATATACCCATGACCTGGAAAATGTTTTCCAACGCCATGCATACCCCCTTTCTTTAAACCTTCTAGTAAGTTTGATGCTAAAGATTTAATAGCTTCAATATTGCCGTGAAACGCTCTATCTCGAATTACAGTGCTTTCACTATAATCAATATCTAAAACAGGTGTAAAACTAAAATCAATATCAAAGACTCTTAGTTCGGTGGCAATAATTTGGCCAATTAAAAAAGCTAAGTGATTTGCCTTATTGGGATCTTTATCCCAAACCTCACCTAACTTCCTCATAGCAGGAATAGTCGTAAAGCCTTCTCTAAATCTTTGCACACGGCCACCTTCATGATCGACAGCGATTAAAAAATCATGGCCTCTTATTTTTCTAATGGCATTTGTTAAATTTTTTAATTGTTCAGTATCTTTAAAATTTCTTGTAAACAAAATAAGTCCGCCCACCATAGGATGCGAAATTCTTTTGATATCCTCATGTGTTAATGAGAGGCCTTCTAAATCAATCATTAATGGACCTATCATTATTTTAAGTGGGCCCTATGCATATTATTTAAAAATAAAAGGATTGAAATTAGTGTGCGTATCAAAATAATCTATATTCTCTTTCTTTTTAAGAAAGGCAATAATTTTATAAATAACAGGTGTAAATAAGACTTCGACCAACGTTTTAGCAAAGAACTGTGCCATTACAACGAGAATTAATTTGTCATTGGGAATAATGCCGCTGTTATAAAAAGCTAATGGATAAAATAAAATAGAATCAATTGCTTCACCTGCAATAGTTGAACCAATTGTTCGACTCCATAAATATTTACCCTTAGTCATAATTTTCATTTTTGCCAATACAAAAGAATTTGCAAACTCACCTGCTGCAAAAGCAATTAAGCTCGCTAAGGAAACCCGCCAAGCGGAGCCGAAAGCAATTTCATAGACATCTTGATTATGCCAATAAGGTGCAGGCGGCAATGCCACAATCATCCAAGCCATAAAGGATGCAAAAGCAAGCGCTGTAAATCCTGCCCATATCACTCGTCTTGAAGCAGCATAACCATAAACTTCCGTTAAGATATCGCCAAAAATAAAAGAGATAGGAAAAAATAAAACGCCGGCACCAAATGTCAGCGTGCCAATTAATGGAACATCAATTTGTGAAATTTTTGCAGGTCCGATCAAGTTTGATGTAATTAATACTGTCACAAATGCTGCCATGACAAGATCGTAATATCGGTATTGATTTTTATTCATATTAAATTTCACTAATCAAGACATGGTCACCCACATGGATTTGATCGAATAAATCAATGATGTCATAGTTATCCATACGAATACATCCGTGTGATGTAGGCTTACCTAAATTGACAAGATCATTCGTGCCGTGAATATAAATAAAACGCTGCATCGTATCTTGATTACCTAAACGATTAAAACCGACCTCAAGACCTGAAAGCCACAAAATGCGAGTCAAAATCCAATCTTTTTTTGAGTCAGCTTCTGGCATTGATGGGTTCCATATTTTTCCTGTCAGTCTTCGTGCAACAAACTCAGAAAATACAGGAGCTCCTTTACCAATTTTTGCGCGAACAATATGTTGGCCTAAAGGTGTACAAAAACTCCCTTTATTTTGGCCCGCACCTTTTTCTGCAGTAGAAATCACAAATGACTTTACCCATTCATTGTCATCACGATAGACATGAAGTTTTTGTTCTTTGATTGAAATTTTAATATGCATACTTAAATAATTATTAAGGTATTATCTTCACAAATAATGCAATAGATTCTACATGCGATGTATGTGGAAACATATTTACAATACCAGCTTTATCTAATTTGTATCCTTTTTCAGTTACTAATATTTGAGCATCTCTCGCTAAGGTAGCTGGGTTACAAGATACATAAACAATCACTGAAGGATTAATTTCTTCATCAATAAGTTGAACCAGCTGAAATGCACCATCTCTTGGCGGATCAATTAACCATTTATCTGCATGACCTAATTTTAATAACGCATCTTTAGTAATTTCAAATAAGTTTATACATTGATATTCAACAAAATTATTTAAGTGATTTTCATCTCGACATTGTTTTGCTCTTTCTATGAGGGATAGAGAGCCTTCGATACCCGTGACTTTTGCACCACTTTTCGCAATCGGTAATGTGAAGTTTCCAAGACCGCAGAAAAAATCAAAAATATATTCCCCTTTTAAGGGCTTCAGTAAATCCATCGCTCGTCTGACTAAAACTTGATTCATAAAAGGATTGATTTGTGTGAAGTCATACGGCATAAAACTAAATTGCAGCCCAAATTCTGTCAGCGCATATGATAGTTTCACATTATCTTTTTCTGATAATGGTTTTACCGTATCGGGTCCTTTAGATTGCGTCCAAAATTGAACGGAGTATTGGGATGAGAATGCATTTAAAAGTGATTCATCGTTTGCATCTAGCTTTTCTAAAATTCTTAACACTAGCACCAGATGATTTTGATCTGCTGCAAACTCAATTTGGGGAATTTTGTCCTTAATAGAGAGTTTTGTAATTAAGTCTTGAAGAGGGGGTAAGATATTAGAGAGACATTGAGGCAATACCTCGCAACTAGAAATGTCGGCAATGAAATGTGTTCTTTTTTCATTAAAGCCGACAAGGACTTTATTTTTCTTCACAACAAATTTAACTCTCAAGCGACCTTTATATCGATAATGCCATGATGGTCCTACAAGAGGAGTTAATATTGTTTCGGATTTAACTTTACCAATTCTTGATAATGTATTTTCAAACACTCTTTGCTTAGCTGCAATTTGGGCCTGAAATTCAAAATGCTGCATAGAGCACCCACCGCAGCGATTGAAGTGATCACATTTAGGCTTCACTCTAAAATTAGACTGTCGAATCACTCTATTAGTAAAAGCAACCTCGTAACTTGGCTTTCTCACATAAGATTCACATTCAACAAGTTCACCCTGGAGTGCGCCTTCCACAAAAATAGCTTTTCCATCAATATGAGTAACGCCTCTACCCTCTTGATCAATATTTTCTATTGTGGCGAGTAATAATTTTTTTTTGGATTTAATATCTTCTTGCATTTACGAAGACTTAAGATTTCCAAGCGGACAGAAATTCATCCCAATGATCTTTTTGATACCCTTGAATCGTATTTTTAACTAAATTAATCTCAGATTCATATTCGTTTTGATTAAGATGGCCACGGATTAATTGAAATTTAAGATAAACAAGATAAGTATTAGCGACATCCGTTTCGCAATAATCTCTAATCGATTGAATATTTCCCTCTCTGTATGTGTCCCAAACTTTGCCACCATCCATACCTAGCTTGCCGGGAAAACCACATAGCTTTGCAATATCATCTAGAGCCGCATTATTTTTACCTTGAAACATAGCTAAAAATTCCATTAAATCTGTATGACGTGTGTGATATCGGCTTAAGTAGTTATTCCATTTAAAATCTTTATCTATTTCACCCATGTCTAAATATTTGGATGCATGGATGCCGTGCATCAAGGCTCTATAATTTAATACTGGCAGGTCAAATCCGGAGCCATTCCAAGAAACAAGCGTGGGAGTGTATTTATCAATACCATCAAAAAAACGTTGAATGACTTCTTCTTCAGGATCATCAATATCACCAAGCGTCCAAATTTTTAACTGATCTCTTTCTCGAAGAACGCATGAAATCGCAACAATTTTTTGAAGATGGTGTTGTAAGAAATCAGAGCCATTTTTCTGTCTTCTTTTATAACTAGCCACATTTACAACATCATCATCAGATAAATTTTTGTCTAATACATATAGAGATCTAATGCCTTCAATATCAGGAATGGTCTCGATATCAAAAACTAAAATAGGAACCAAAGCGTTA
>DOEL01000052.1 GCA_003533095.1 Methylophilaceae bacterium
TCCGATCAAGAGGTGCATAAGGTGGTGAGTTACCTTAAGTCACATGGTGAACCGAATTACATTGAAGGTATTTTAACCAACGAAACTTCGGAGAGTGGTGATTACGGTGATTCTTCTTCTAATTTCTCTGGCGAGAAAGATCCGCTTTATGATGAGGCGGTAGAGTTAGTATTGCGAACTAGAAAACCATCCATTTCTTCGGTGCAAAGACATCTGCGCATTGGTTATAACCGTGCCGCAAGAATTATTGAAGATATGGAAAGAGCTGGTCTTGTTTCCGCTATGCAAAGTAACGGCAATAGAGAGATCCTAGCTCCGAATCAAAATGAATAAACTTTTTTTTGCTTTTTTAATACTCTCATTTAATGTGCTTGCGGATGGTATTTCAGATCTAAATGCTTTTGTAAATAATATCTCAAGCATGTCTTCAGAATTTAGTCAGGTTGTTTTGGATAAGAAAGGCTTAAAACTTCAAGACGTTGAAGGCGTGATGTTATTTAAAAGGCCAAATAAATTTAGATGGGATTATCTGAAACCTTATCAGAATCAAATTATCAGTGATGGTGATCGACTATATATGTATGATCAAGATTTAAGACAAGTGTCTATTAACCCTATTGCCAAAGTTGCGGGATCCACACCTCTGCTCATTGTTGCAGGTAAAAATATTGAAAAATATTTTACGCTTAAAAATTTAGACGATGATAGTAATCAAAATATTAAATGGGTTGAAGCAGTTCCAAAAGAAGAGAGTGCTGGATTTAGTAAGGTTATACTTGGGCTCACTGAAAATAAATTATCAGTAATGAAAATTGTTGATGCATTTGAGCACATTACAACGATTAGTTTTAAAAATGCAAAATACAATGTGAACCTAATGGATAATGATTTTTTATTTAAATTACCAAGTGGAGTTGATGTTGTCCAAGCCGGCACTATTTCTAATAATGCCTCATCTACAAAAGCTAACGATAAAGATGCAGAATTAATTGCATTTGCGACTGGCTGGGCAAATGCTTGGTCAACTAAAGATATTGATGTTTACCTAAGTAAGTATGCCGCGGATTTTAAAACACCTAATGGTGAAGCTTTAAATTTATGGCAAGCGTCAAGAAAACAAAAAATTTCATCACAAGGAAAAATTCTCGTTGAAATTGAAGATATAAAAGTAACTATGAAAAATGAAAATTTGGCGCGCATACAATTTAAACAAAAATATAGTTCTGATAAATTAACTGAAGACTCTAATAAAAACCTATTAGTCAAAAAAATAGATGGTAAATGGTTTATTCAAGAAGAGACATTAGTTAAATAGCGCTCATGAACCAAATGTTTGAACCCAATCAATCCCAATTGCCTCTCGCTGAGTATTTAAGGCCTAAATCTGTCAGTGAAATTGTAGGACAAAAACATATTTTAGGTGAAGGTAAATCATTACGGGTCGCAATAGAATCAGGAAATCTGCCTTCCATGATTCTTTGGGGGCCTCCAGGAGTTGGAAAAACAACGATTGCACGTGTGATTGCCAATTCCATTGATGCTGAGTTTATATCTGTGTCCGCAGTATTGTCTGGCGTTAAAGATATTCGAGAGGCTATAGATAAAGCACAGCTTAATTTACAACAATATAATAAGAAGACTATTCTATTTGTAGATGAAGTTCATCGATTTAATAAAAGTCAACAAGATGCATTTTTACCTCATGTCGAATCAGGACTCATTACTTTTATTGGTGCGACAACTGAAAATCCATCTTTTGAAGTTAATTCCGCTTTATTAAGTCGATCACAAGTCTACGTTTTAAAAATGCTGGACCAAGAAGATCTTCATTTGATCTATGAAAAAGCGAAGAATTATATTGCGCCTGATATTGAAGTAGATGAAGAAGCTTTGCATGAAATCATTGCTCATATCAATGGCGACGCGAGACGACTACTTAATTTTTTAGAATTACTTTTTAATACAGCTACATCTTTAAAAGTAAAAAATATTGATCAAGATTTTTTAAAGAAAACGATTACAAGTAAAGTAAGGCGCTTTGATAAAGGTGGAGACCAATTTTACGATCAAATTTCAGCGCTCCATAAATCTGTGAGAGGTTCTGATCCCAATGCAGCTTTATATTGGCTTCATCGTATGCTTGATGGTGGTACTGACCCACTTTATTTGGCAAGAAGAATTGTTCGTATTGCAATTGAAGATATTGGCTTGGCTGACCCAAAGGCACAAACTATGGCTTTAGAGGCTTATCAAATCTATGAGCGTCTTGGCTCACCTGAGGGTGA
Source organism: Methylophilaceae bacterium (assembly GCA_003533095.1). GTDB lineage: Bacteria > Pseudomonadota > Gammaproteobacteria > Burkholderiales > Methylophilaceae > Methylopumilus. The sequence continues at coordinate 2,286 of DOEL01000052.1, forward strand.
ATTGGCACTTTCAAATGCAGTCATTTACTTGTCTATTGCGGCTAAAAGTAATGCAGCCTACATGGCTTTTAATGAAGTAAAAGCATTTGTAGGAGACGGTGATAATAGTGATGTGCCTGTTCATCTTCGAAATGCGCCAACCAAGCTTATGAAAGAATTGGATTACGGTAAAAATTATAGATACGCCCATAACGAACCCGAGGCATATGCAGCAGGTGAAAAATATTTTCCTGATAATTTAGACCCGATTGAATTTTATAAGCCTACAACTCGAGGATTAGAGAGTAAAATTCTCGAAAAAATGAATTATTTAAAATCTCAGGATAAGCAAAAGAAATAGGGTATTTATGATAGATATTCAGATATTAAGAAATGATATTGAATTTGTTAAACAAAAACTCTCAAGTCGAGGCTTTGATCTTGATGTGAGGGCTTTTCAGTCATTAGAAAACGCAAGAAAAGAACTACAAGTAAAGACGCAAGATCTTCAAGAAAAAAGAAACTCTATTTCAAAAGAAATAGGTATTGCGAAATCTAAGAACGAAAATACTGATTTACTTATGAAGAACGTCAATGCTATTTCTGATGATTTAAAAGCAGGTGAGTCAGAATTAGCTGAGCTACAAGAAAAAATTAATCAGTTCATGCTGAATCTTCCTAATATTCCGCACGAATCTACTCCTTTAGGTAAGTCTGAAGCTGATAACAAAATAGTTAAAACGGTAGGTGAGCCTAGAAATTTTACTTTTAAAGTTAAAGACCATGTTGATGTAGGTGCAAATCATGGACTTAATTTTGATTTAGGTGCAAAGCTTTCTGGAGCTCGTTTTGTAGTAATGGAAGGTAAGCTTGCAAGGCTGCATCGTGCTATTGCGCAATACATGCTCGACATTCAAACAGAGAAACACGGATATAAAGAATGTTATACGCCTTATTTAGTGAATAGTGAGACACTAATAGGAACAGGACAGCTTCCTAAGTTCGAAGCTGATCTTTTTAGCCTTTCACATAATGAAAGTAAATTATATTTAATTCCAACTTCTGAAGTAACGCTAACAAATTTTGTTCGAGATGAAGTTGTTAAACAGTCTGATCTTCCTATTAAATTAACCGCACATACACCTTGCTTTAGATCAGAAGCCGGATCATATGGAAAAGACACGCGCGGCATGATCAGACAGCATCAATTTGATAAAGTTGAAATGGTGCAAATTGTGCATCCTGATAAAAGTTACGAAGCATTAGAAGAGATGGTTTCGCATGCTGAGTTTATTTTGACTTCATTAGAGCTTCCATATCGATTGTTGTCATTGTGTACAGCTGATATGGGCTTTGGCGCAGCAAAAACTTTTGATTTGGAAGTTTGGCTTCCATCACAAAATACATATCGTGAAAT
>DOEL01000083.1 GCA_003533095.1 Methylophilaceae bacterium
TCGCTGGACGAATACCTGCGTTAAATAAGTCTGTTTCAAGGAAGATCTGGCCGTCAGTAATAGAAATTACGTTTGTCGGAACGAATGCAGAAACGTCACCTGCAGCAGTTTCAATAATAGGTAATGCCGTTAATGATCCGGTTTTACCTTTGACTTTGCCTTTAGTAAATTTTTCTACATATTCTTCATTCACACGCGCTGCACGTTCAAGTAGACGTGAGTGAATGTAGAACACGTCACCTGGATAAGCTTCACGGCCTGGTGGACGACGTAAGAGTAATGAGATTTGACGATAAGCAATCGCTTGTTTTGTTAAGTCATCATAAATAATCAATGCATCTTCACCGCGGTCACGGAAATATTCACCCATTGTGCAACCCGCGTAAGGTGCTAAAAATTGCAATGCTGCTGAGTCTGAAGCTGAAGCTGCAACCACGATGGTGTATTCCATCGCGCCATGCTCTTCAAGTTTTCTCACCACGTTTGCGATCGTAGATGCTTTTTGACCAATCGCCACATAGATACAGGTCATGTTCTGACCTTTTTGATTGATAATGGCATCGACTGCCACCGCTGTTTTACCTGTTTGACGGTCACCAATAATCAATTCACGTTGGCCGCGTCCCACTGGCACCATAGAGTCCACAGATTTTAAACCTGTTTGCACGGGTTGAGATACAGACTGACGTGCAATCACACCAGGAGCAACTTTTTCAATTTTATCTGTTAGTTTTGTTTTAACAGGGCCTTTACCGTCAATCGGTTGGCCAAGTGCATTCACCACACGACCAATTAATTCTGGGCCCACAGGCACTTCTAAAATTCGACCTGTACATTTACATGTATCGCCTTCAGTAATGTGTTCGTAGTCACCTAACACCACAGCACCCACTGAATCTCTTTCAAGATTTAAAGCAAGGCCGTACGTATTGCCTGGAAACTCGATCATTTCACCAGACATCACGTTGGATAATCCATGAATACGCACAATACCGTCGGTCACTGATACCACGGTGCCTTGTGTTCTCGCTTCAGCGCTGGTCGAAAAATTTTCTAATCGACTTTTGATGAGTTCACTAATTTCTGATGTTGATAACTGCATTACTATCTCCTGATAATGATTAGCTTATGCTTTAAGCGCGTAGGCTAAATTTTGTAATTGCTCACGAATTGAAGCATCAATCACGGTGTCGCCCACAATCACTTTTGTACCGCCTAGGATTGCTTCATCAATCGTCACTCTTGCATCAATCTTTTTATTAAATTTTTTTTCTAAACTTTTTACTAATGTATCGACTTCTTTATCTGAAGGTTTTGAAGCCACTACAATTTCTGCTTCTAAAGTCCCTTCATCTGTTGCTTTAAGGACTTCAAAGGCTTGACTAATTTCTGGTAGCATATTGATGCGTTTATATTCAATCAAAAGCTTAATGAGGTTTTCGCCATATTGATTCAATTTCTTTGCAGCAATTTTTAAAAGTGCTTTTTCACGATCTTCATCTGAAACTTTTGAATCATTAATGAATGCAAACATATGCTCATCTTTTGCTACTTGCGCTAAAAAATCCAACATCTCAGACCATTCTTTGAGTGCTTTTTTTTCTTTAGCAAGATTGAATGCTGCAACAGCATAAGGTCTTGCGATGGTGGAAATTTCTGCCATACGAATCCTACAATTCTTTCGCTAACTTATTTAACATATCGCTGTGCGCTTTCTTATCAATTTCTTTTAATAAGATTTTTTCAGCGCCTGCAATCGCAAGAGTTGAAACTTGAACACGCAAAGTTTCTTTCGCGCGATTGACTTCTTGATCAATTTCAGCCTTTGCACCAAGAAGAATTCGATCTCCTTCTTCTTTGGCTTGATTTTTTGCATCTTCTAAAATTTCAGAAGCACGCTTTTCAGCTTGAGAAATAATTTCGGCTGCTTTTTGTTTTGCTTCACTTAAAGATTGCACTGATTTTTTTTCTGCAATTTCTAAAGAAGCTTTACCTTCTTGCGCTGCGGCTAATCCATCTGCAATTTCTTTTTGGCGTTTTTCTATAGCACCAAGGAGAGGTGGCCATACAAATTTCACTGTAAACCAAATGAGAATTGCAAAAGCAATCGCTTGGGCAATTAACGTTAAATTAATATTCATTTTTACTCCTTGTTTAAGTTCGGTCGTTAGAACCTAAACAATTATTTTGCAACAACGCTTAATAATGGATTCGCAAACGCAAACATCATCGCTAAACCCACACCAATAATGAATGACGCGTCGATCAAACCTAATAGTAAGAATACTTTTGCTTGTAATTGAGGAATCATTTCAGGTTGTCTTGCAGCACCCTCTAAGAAACTTGCACACATAATACCGATACCGATACATGCACCAAGCGCACCTAATCCAATTATCAAACCAATACCAATACCTGTATAAGCCTGAATCATTGCTAAAAATTGAGTTGTTTCCATGTTTACTTTCCCTTCAGTTAAAAATAACGTTAAAAATTAATTAATGGCCTTCGTGCGCCATCGCCAGATAAACCACTGTGAGCATCATAAAAATAAAAGCTTGAAGCACAACAATTAAAATATGAAAGATCGACCAACCTGCGCCCAATAAAGAAGAATCATCATGTAAATTCATCGTGGATTACGGTATGTTCCAGGGCGAACGAGAAGCTGATGAAAAAAATCTAAAACGATTACCTCTTAATCCAGAAGAAATTT
>DOEL01000075.1 GCA_003533095.1 Methylophilaceae bacterium
CAAGATTTGGAGCCTTTAAAAGCTCATTTTCACTTCGTTGAATTAGATCACCAATATAATAAATATTTTCTGCTTTTAGGCAGTTTGCTGATCTTACAGTGAGCTCTAGATCATCAACGGGTCTTAATAAAACCGGGTCAACTTGAGGCGCTTGCTTCACTTCGACTTCAGTTAGAGCGCTTTCTAAGTTTGCAAATACAGAGAGTTGGCCCATTAAAATTCTAGCAGCGTCTCTAATTGCTTGTTCAGCATCAATAACGCCATTAGTTTCAACGTCCATGATCAATTTGTCTAAGTCTGTTCTTTGTTCTACACGTGCGCTCTCAACAAAATAACTCACTTTATTGATTGGACTAAAAGAAGCATCAACCATGATAAAACCTAAAGTTTTATCTTCTTGATTTGATTTTCTTCTTGCTGGAACAGGCTGATATCCTCTACCCATTTCAACCTTAACTTCTAGATTTAACTTTCCACCTTTTGTAAGATGCGCAATTAAATGATTCGGATTAATAATTTCAGCATCATGATTTGTTTCAAAATCAGCAGCTGTTACCGGACCTTCAACGGTTTTATTTAATGTAAGGATTGTCTCAGATTTATTATGAAGTTTTAATGCAACACCTTTTAAATTCAAGAGAATATCAACCACGTCTTCTTGCACGCCATCCAAAGTTGAATATTCATGAACTACACCATCAATTTTCACTTCAGTAATTGCATAGCCAGGAATTGAAGACAATAAAACTCGTCTTAATGCATTGCCTAAAGTAAAGCCAAAACCTCTTTCCATAGGCTCAAGAGTAACGCGAGCTCTTACTGGGTTTATAACTTCAACATTTACAATTCTTGGTTTTAAATATTCTGTAGGACTATTTTGCATTATGTATCCTTATCAATAATTCTTATTTAATTATTTTGAATAGAGCTCAACAACGAGTGATTCATTAATTGTTGCAGGTAAATCATCGCGTAGTGGTTTGTTTTTGAATGTACCTTTAAGGCCTTTTACGTCAACCTCAATCCATTCTGGAAAACCTCTTTGCTCTGCAGCTTCAATCGAACCTTTAATTCTTAACTGTTGCTTAGATGCTTCTGCAACGGAAAGTACATCACCTGGCTTCACTTGATAGGAAGGGATATTTACTCTTTGACCATTTACCAAAAGACTGTTGTGTCTTACGATTTGTCTTGCTTCTGTGCGAGAAGCGCCGATACCCATACGATACGCAACGTTATCTAATCTGCATTCTAAAAGCTGTAAAAGATTTTCGCCGGTAATGCCTTTTTTTCTTTCCGCTTCTGCATAGTAGCTTCTAAATTGCGCTTCTAAAATGCCATAAATTCTTCTGAGTTTTTGTTTTTCTCTTAATTGAACGCCGTAATCTGATAAACGACTCGCTCTTCTTTGTCCGTGTTGGCCAGGAGGGAAATTACGCTTTTCAATAGCGCATTTGTCAGTAAAACATTTTTCGCCTTTAAGAAAAAGTTTTTCACCTTCTCTTCTACATTGACGACATTTAGGATCTAGATTTCTTGCCAAAATAACTCTCCTGTTTCAATGAGCAATTCAATGCTCAACTTATTAAATTCTTCTTTTCTTCGGTGGACGGCAACCATTGTGTGGAACTGGCGTTACATCTTGAATACTTGTAATTTTAAATCCTGCAGCATTAAGTGCTCGCACTGCGGATTCTCTTCCAGGGCCTGGTCCTTTAATTTTTACTTCAAGATTTTTTACACCGCACTCTTGAGCTGCTTTACCTGCTGCTTCAGCTGCAACTTGCGCTGCAAATGGCGTACTTTTTCTTGAGCCTTTGAATCCAGCACCGCCAGATGTTGCCCAAGATAATGCATTGCCTTGTCTGTCTGTAATTGTGATGATTGTGTTATTGAAAGATGCGTGAACGTGAGCTATACCTTCCGCTACGTTTTTCTTAACTTTCTTTTTTACACGAACACTAGCTTTTGTTGCCATAAATAATCCTTAAACCTTTTTTTATTTAGCCTGTTTAATTGCTTTAACAGGGCCTTTTCTTGTTCTTGCATTTGTTTTAGTTCTTTGACCTCTCACTGGAAGACCTCTTCTGTGTCTTACACCTCGATAACAACCAAGATCCATTAATCGTTTTATATTCATTGTGACTTCTCTTCGTAAGTCACCTTCAACTTTAATTTTCGCTACTTGATCACGAAGCTTTTCTACATCAGCATCATTCAAATCTTTTAATTTAGCAGTCGCAATGATACCCGCCGCAACACAGATTTTCTTTGCGGTATTTCGTCCAATGCCATAAATTGCTGTTAAAGCAATTTCTGCATGTTGATGATCGGGTACATTTACCCCAGCAATACGAGCCATAACTTACTCCAAAAAAAATGGCAAATTAAATAAAAAGCCTTATATTTTAACAGGTTGTTGAATTTTTAACAATTAACAACCAACCCTTATCCTTGTCGTTGCTTATGTCGAGGATCTGAGCAAATTACTCTCACAACCCCTCTTCTTCTGACAACTTTACAGTTTCGGCATAATGTTTTTACGGATGCACGAACTCTCATTTTTATACCTCTTAAATTGTAATTAATATCACTTATTTAACCCTGAACGTAATTCTTGCTCTGGTTAAATCATAAGGTGTCATTTCTACAGTCACCTTATCTCCTGGAAGAATACGAATATAATTCATACGCATTTTTCCTGAAATGTAGCCCAATACAACATGGTCATTTTCTAACTTGACCCTAAAAGTTGCATTTGGAAGATTTTCTATAATCTCCCCTTGCATCTCAATTGTGTCTTCTTTTGCCATTGATTAAAGGTTATCTAAGCGCATTAGCGCCACCTTTAAAGTTAGCTTTCTTAAGCAATCCCTCATACTGATATGACATCAGATGAGATTGAACTTGAGTCATAAAATCCATCGTTACAACTACAATAATTAATAACGATGTACCTCCAAAATAAAAAGGAACATTAAACTTAAGTATTAAAAACTCTGGTAATAAACACACCAGCGTTATGTAAACAGCGCCTACTAAAGTTAATCTACCCATAATCTGGTCGATATATTTTGCAGTTTGTTCTCCCGGTCTAATTCCAGGAACAAACGCACCACCTTTTTTCAAGTTATCTGCCGTTTCCTTTGGATTAAAAACCAAAGCAGTATAAAAAAAGCAGAAAAACACTATCGCAACTGCGAATAGAAAAATATAAATAGGTTGCCCTGGTGAAATTGCAGCTCCAATATCTTTTAGCCACAACATTTTTTCACTAGATCCAAACCATCCAGCCAAAGTCGCTGGAAATAAAATAATACTTGATGCAAAAATAGGTGGGATTACACCCGCCATATTCAATTTCAATGGCAAATGAGAGGTTTGACCCCCATATAACTTATTGCCAACTTGTCTTTTTGCATAATTCACAGTAATTTTTCTCTGGCCTCTTTCAACAAAAACAACCAGAGCTGTTACTAAAATTGTTGCTGCAAACAAGAAGAAAACTAGCGGTATTGAAAATGCTCCCGTTCTAGCTAGCTCAAGTGTGCTTCCCACTGCATGAGGCAATCCAGCCACAATGCCTGAAAAAATAATGATTGAGATTCCATTACCAATACCTCTCTCAGTAATTTGCTCGCCCAACCACATAAGGAACATTGTTCCGCTTACTAAAGTTACAACTGTTGTGAGTCTAAAAGCTAAACCGGGATCAAGCACCAATCCTGGTTGAGACTCAAGCGCTATCGAAATACCAAGCGCCTGAAATGCGGCCAAAATCACAGTGCCGTATCTCGTATACTTTGTTATTAATCTTCTACCTGCTTCGCCATCTTTTTTAAGTTGCTCCAATTGAGGCGATACCACTGTTAATAATTGCATAATGATCGATGCTGAAATGTAAGGCATGATCCCTAATGCAAATAACGTAAACCTTTTTAATGCGCCTCCAGAGAACATATTAAACATTCCCAAGATGCCACCACTTTGTGAATCAAATAATTTTTTAAGCACCAGCGGATCAATTCCAGGCACTGGAATATGAGCGCCAAGTCTATAAACAACAATCGCACCTAAACAAAACAATATGCGACTTTTTAATTCGCTTGTCTTACCAAAAGCACCTAATAGATTATCTTGAGCCAAAATTAAATTCTCAAACTTCTACTACTTTTCCGCCTGCCGCTTCAATTGCAGCACGAGCGCCCTTAGTTAACAATAAACCTTGGATTGTTAATTTTCTTTTTACTTCGCCTGATAAATAAACTTTTGCTGTTTTTGCATTATCAGAAATTAATTTAGCTGACTTTAATACGAGCAAATCAATATTGTCTGACTCAACTAAATTGAGTTCATTTGTTCTAACACGTGCTGTTAATTTTTGCGTTAGTGATTTAAATCCTCGTTTTGGCAGACGTCTTTGAATCGGCATTTGACCACCTTCAAAACCGACTTTATGGAATCCGCCTGCTCTAGATTTTTGACCTTTATGACCACGTCCAGCCGTTTTTCCAAGACCAGAACCAATACCTCGGCCCACACGTCTTGCTACTTTTTTGGCGCCAGCTGCTGGTTTTAATGTATTTAGTTTCATAATTTCTCTTTATATCTTTTCGACTTTAAGTAAATAATTTACTGCATTGATCATGCCTCGAATCGCAGGAGTATCTTGCAATTCAACTGTATGATGCAATCTTCTAAGACCCAATCCTTTAACCGTTGCACGGTGAGGTTCAGTTCTACCAATTAAACTTTTGATTAATGTAACTTTTAAACCTGCTGTGATTTCTTTTTTTGTCTTTGCCATTTTATTAGCCTCTAATTTCTTCTACTGATTTACCACGTTTAGCAGCAATTTCAGCAGGCGTATTCATTGACTCAAGTCCATTTAATGTTGCCCTCACAACGTTGTAAGGATTCGTTGAACCAATACATTTTGCTAGAACATTGGTAATACCCATCACTTCGAAAATCGCTCTCATCGCACCACCAGCAATAATCCCAGTACCTTCTGAAGCGGGCTGAATAAAAACTTTTGCAGCGCCATGCTCGCCTATCACAGCATGTTGCAAAGTGCCATTATTTAACTTTACTTTAAGCATACCTCTTCTAGCTTCATCCATTGCTTTTTGAACAGCTACAGGCACTTCCCTTGCTTTACCTTTACCCATACCAACTGAACCATCTCCATCGCCTACCACTGTTAAAGCAGCAAAACTCATGATTCGACCGCCTTTAACTACTTTAGTAACGCGGTTTACAGCAATCATTTTTTCTCTTAAACCGTCTGTTTGCGTTTGTTGATTTTCTAAATCTTTTGCCATGTTTTGACCTATTTAAATTGTTGGGTTAAAAAGACAAGCCGTTTTCTCTAGCTGCATCTGCTAAAGCTTTAACTCTGCCGTGATAGCGATAACCTGATCTATCAAATGCCACATTTGTAATACCAATTTTTTTTGCTTTTTCAGCAATACGTTTACCAATTTGAGCTGCCGCCTCAATATTGCCACCATTTTTTAGAGTTTTTTTAACGTCTGCTTCAATAGAAGAAGCACTTGCTAAAACCTTATTCTCACCAGCACTTATGATTTGTGCATAAATATTTGTGTTCGTTCTATGAACACTTAATCTTGTCACTTGAAGCTCAGCGATTTTTGCTCGTGTCTTTTTGGCGCGACGTAAACGGGGGTTCGAATTATACATATCTCAGCCTTTATTTTTTCTTAGTTTCTTTGATAATAACGTTCTCATCTGAATAACGAACGCCTTTACCTTTGTATGGCTCTGGTGGTCGGTATGCTCTAATTTGAGCAGCAACTTGACCGATTAATTGCTTGTCAGAACCTTTTAAAATAATTTCAGTTTGACTTGGTGTTTCAACTTTAATGCCTTCGGGCATTTTATAATTTACTGGATGTGAAAAACCTAAATCAAGATTAAGGTTTGCACCTTGAGCTTGAGCTTTATATCCAACACCAATTAAAGTTAATTTTCTTACGAATCCTTCAGAAACACCCTTCATCATGTTTGCAACAAGTGCTCGCATAGTTCCAGCCATTGCATTTGCTTGCTGAGACTCGTCAGCTGCTGCGAATGTAATTGCTTGACCATCGTTATTTAGTTTAACGTTAGGTGTAATGAACTGATTTAATTTACCCATCGGCCCACTAATTGAAATATTCAAATCGCTAATTGAAACTTCCACTTTAGGAGGAATTATTACGGGTGCGTTAGCTATACGTGACATATATTCTCTCCTTAAGCCACATAGCAAAGCACTTCACCACCAATACCGGCAGCTTTTGCTTTTCTATCTGTCATAACTCCCTTAGATGTCGAAACGATTGCAACACCAAGACCATTCATTACTTCTGGAATACTTTCGCTAGCTTTATAAACACGTAAACCTGGTTTACTTACTCTTTCAATTTTTTCAATAACAGGTCTGCCAGCATAATATTTCAATTCAATATTTAATACTGGCTTGCCTTGAACTTCGTGTTCAGCAAAATTCTCAATATAGCCTTCATCTTTTAAAACATTTGCGATAGCTTTTTTTAATTTAGATGCAGGCATGGTAATAGATACTTTATTAGTACCTTGACCATTCCTAATTCTGGTTAGCATATCGGCAACTGGATCGCTCATACTCATATTATTTTTCTCCTATTACCAACTTGCTTTAATCACGCCAGGCACTTCGCCTCGCATCATTAAATCTCTTAATTTACTTCGACCAATCCCGAACTTGCTGTAAACGCCTCTTGGACGACCTGTTAGAGAACAGCGATTTCTTAATCTAACTGGACTTGAATTGCGGGGTAAACTTTGTAATTTCTGTCTCGCTTCTTGTTTTTGTTCTGAAGATGCGTTGATATCAGAAATAATTTCATTTAAAGCGGCGCGTTTAGCTTTAAATTTCTCAACCATATTGCGTCGTTTTAATTCGCGTTCTGTCATGCACATTTTAGCCATAGTCTAAACCTAGTTTCTAAATGGAAAACTGAACGCCGATAACAATGCTTTTGCTTCTTCGTCAGTTTTTGCTGTCGTTGTAATTGTGATATTCATCCCTCTTAATGCATCGATTTTGTCGTATTCAATTTCAGGAAAAATAATCTGCTCTTTAACACCCATATTGTAATTTCCACGACCATCAAATGATCTTGCAGAAATACCTCTAAAGTCTCTAATTCGTGGGATTGCGATTGTGACGAGTCGATCTAAGAATTCATACATGCGATCTCTACGAAGAGTGACTTTACAGCCCACTGGATAATCATCACGAATCTTAAATGCTGCCACTGATTTTTTAGCTTTTGTAACAATAGCTTTTTGACCAGCAATTTTTTCCATGTCGCCAACAGCGTGCTCCATAATTTTCTTGTCAGCTACTGCCTCACCTACACCCATATTCAAAGTAATTTTTTCAATTCTAGGCACTTGCATTGGTGATGTATAACCAAATTGTTCAGTCATTTTTTTAATGACTTCTGTTTTATAAAATTCTTTTAATCGAGCCATTTCTTTTCCTATGCGTCAACCGCTTCGTTGTTTGATTTAAAAACACGGATTTTCTTGCCATCATCTAATTTTTTAATTCCGACTCTGTCCGCTTTTTGAGTCAAGTTGTTAAGTAATGCAACGTTAGAAATATTAAGCGGCATTTCTTTACTTACGATTCCACCTTGAATATTCTTTGCAGGATTAGGTCTCGTATGTTTTTTAACCATATTTAAACCTTCAACCACAACATGGCCTGTTTTAAGAACACTTAAAACAACACCTTGCTTACCTTTATCTTTCCCTGTATTTAAAATGACTTTGTCGCCTTTACGAATCTTATTCATCCGTATACTCCTATAAAACTTCTGGTGCTAATGAAACAATCTTCATGAACCGCTCTGTTCTCAATTCGCGGGTCACGGGTCCAAAAATACGCGTTCCAATAGGTTCAAATTTATTGTTTAAAAGAACGGCTGCATTTGCATCAAATTTGATTAAAGAGCCATCAGGTCTTCTAACGCCTTTTGCTGTTCTCACAACAACCGCACTATAAACTTCTCCCTTTTTTACTCTGCCTCTAGGAGCTGCGTCTTTAATACTTACTTTGATAATGTCACCAATACTTGCATAACGTCTTTTTGAGCCGCCCAATACCTTTATGCACATTACTGAGCGTGCGCCAGTATTGTCAGCAACTTCTAATCTTGACTGCATTTGAATCATGAATTTATCTCCAACTTAATCCGTTATTACTAAAGCCAGCTTTTAATTAGCCGATATACTACGGTCAGTATTGGGGGGTTAGCTTATAAACTTATAGTTTATGAACCCCAAAAAAGTCTCGCATTATATGCTATTTACTTCTTAATCTCAACTTCTTAAAACTAAACCTGCACTGCCTTTGTAACTATTTTGCTAACGACCCATGTTTTAGTTTTTGAAATAGGACGATTTTCTGTAATAACAACCAAATCACCTTCCTTGCTTTCATTTTTTTCATCATGAGCATGAAATTTATTTGACTTAACAATCACTTTGCCAATCAAAGGATGCTTTACTTTTCTTTCAACCAATACGGTAACTGTCTTATCCATCTTGTCGCTTACAACTCTTCCCGTAAAGGTTCTAACAACTTTTTTTGTATCAGTCATATTTAAGCCTGTTTAACTTTCTCGCCAAGAACTGTTTTAACTCTTGCGATATCACGTTTAATTTTTGCAATTTGATCAACCTTATTTAATTGTTGAGTTGCCAATTGCATTTTCAATGAGAACTGAGCTCTTCTTAGCTCTAATAACTCGGTACCTAATTCTTCAGTTGTCTTTTTTCTTAAATCAGCTGTCTTCATATTAGCCTCCGATATGACGAGTAATAAAGGTTGTTTCAATTGGAAGCTTAGCTGCTGCTAATTTAAATGCTTCTCTCGCAAGTGCTTCAGTTACTCCGTCCATTTCATATAACATTTTTCCAGGCTGGATTTGAGCTACGTAGTACTCGGTACTACCTTTACCATTACCCATACGAACTTCAGCAGGTTTTTTTGAAATTGGTTGATCTGGAAAAATACGAATCCAAACACGGCCACCACGTTTAATATGACGCGTCATTACTCGACGTGCAGCTTCAATTTGACGCGCTGTTAGACGACCACGTCCAATAGCCTTTAAACCGAAATCACCAAAACTTACCTTATTTCCTGTCGTTGCAATGCCTTTATTTCGGCCTTTTTGCATCTTACGAAATTTTTGTCTAGCCGGTTGTAACATCTTTAGCCCTCGACTTTCTCACTTTTTTTTCTGGCTCTTGTGCCGTTGTTTCTTCTTTTTTGACTCTTGGTTTTCTTGGTTTTTTTTCTTCAGCAGTCTTTTCAATTGCTGGACTTGCACCATCTAATGATTGTGAAACATCTTTAGTATTATCTTCAAATAACTCACCTTTAAAGACCCATACTTTAATACCAATAATTCCGTAAGTTGTTTTTGCTTCGGCAACACCATAATCTATATCAGCTCTAAGTGTATGAAGAGGGACACGGCCTTCTCTATACCATTCTGTTCTCGCAATTTCGATACCATTTAAACGACCTGAGCTCATAATTTTAATACCTTGAGCGCCAAGTCTCATTGCATTCTGCATTGCTCTTTTCATTGCGCGCCTGAACATTACACGTTTTTCTAATTGTTGGGCGATACTTTGTGCAATAAGCGTAGCGTCGATTTCTGGCTTACGAACCTCTTCAATGTTCAAATGAACTGGAACACCCATAAGCGCTTGTAAACTTGATCTTAATGTTTCAATATCTTCACCTTTTTTTCCAATTACAATTCCAGGTCTTGCTGAATAAATTGTAATCTTTGCATTTTTCGCAGGACGCTCAATAAGAATTTTACTTACTGCAGCATTTGCTAACTTCTTATTTAAAAATTCTCTAACCTTGATGTCATTATTTAACATCGCGGGAAAATTTTTACTATTAGCATACCAACGTGATGTCCAATTTTTTTGAACACTTAAGCGGAAACCAATTGGATGAATTTTTTGACCCATATTTTTTTCTCTTTAGTTACCAACTGTCACTTTAATGTGACAAGTTGGTTTTGTGATTTTCCCTGCACGGCCTTTAGCGCGAGCACGGATACGTTTTAAAATAATGCCTTTATCTACATAAATTGTTTTGATAAACAATTCATCTATATCAGCCCCATTATTATGTTCAGCATTTGCAATTGCAGACTCCACTACTCGCTTAATAATTTCAGCACCTTTTTTTGGACTAAAATTAAGAATATTGAGCGCGTAATCTACTTTTTTTCCTCTTACTAAATCAGCAACTAATCTTGCTTTTTGAGGTGATAAACGAACGCCCTTAAGAACAGCTGAAACTTCAGTAGCCATTTTTATACCTTAGCCTTTCTGTCAGCAGCGTGACCTTTAAAGGTTCTTGTTAATGCAAATTCGCCTAATTTATGTCCAATCATATTTTCTGTAATCAATACAGGTACATGTTGTTTGCCATTGTGAATTGCAATGGTAAGACCAATGAAGTTAGGTAAGATCGTTGATCTTCTCGACCAAGTTTTAATTGGTTTACGATCACGATTACCTGAAGCAACTTCAACTTTCTTAGCCAAGTGTGCATCAATGAATGGTCCTTTTTTAACTGAACGTGCCATATCTATTACCTCTTATTCGCTGGACGACGACTGACGCGCATATTATCAGTACGTTTATTTGTTCTTGTTCGATAGCCTTTAGTTGGAGTTCCCCAAGGGCTTACTGGATGCATACCAGCCGCAGTTTTTCCTTCACCACCACCATGAGGGTGATCGACAGGGTTCATAACCACACCGCGCACTGTTGGTCTAACGCCTCTCCATCTCATAGCACCTGCTTTACCGATAGATCTAAGAGAATGTTCCTCGTTACTAACTTCACCTAAAGTTGCTTTGCAATCTACATGTACTTTTCTTACCTCGCCTGAACGAAGTCTTAACTGCGCATAAGTACCTTCTCTTGCTAATAACTGCACAGAAGTTCCAGCAGAACGCGCCATTTGTGCGCCTTTGCCAGGTTGTAATTCGATACAATGAATTGTGCTACCCACAGGAATATTTCTTAATGGCATTGCATTACCATTTTTAACAGGTGCTTCGGAACCACTAATTAATTCAGCACCAACGGCTACCCCTTTTGGAGCGATGATGTATCTTCTTTCACCATCCGCGTACAAAAGAAGTGCAATATTGGCAGTTCTGTTCGGATCGTATTCAAGATGCTCTACTTTTGCAGGAATACCATCTTTATTTCGCTTGAAATCAATCATTCGATAATGTTGTTTATGACCACCGCCATGATGACGAATAGTAATAACGCCACGGCTATTTCTTCCGGCATTTTTATTCTTTTTTTCAAGTAAAGGTGCGAAAGGTTTGCCTTTGTGAAGGTCGGGATTAACAACCTTTACAACTGCGCGTCTTCCTGGGGAGGTTGGTTTTACTTTAACTAAAGCCATTTTTTATCCTTATTCACCGCTCGCAAAATTAATCTCTTGGCCTGGCTTAAGACTTACATAAGCCTTTTTCCAATCATTTCTTTTACCAAATGAACGGCCTGCTCTTTTTACCTTGCCACCTACGTTGAGTAATGTCACAGCTTTGACTTCAACTTTAAACATCAATTCAACAGCAGCTTTAATTTCTGACTTAGTCGCATCAGTTCTTACTTTGAATGCCACTTGATTATGTTTATCAGCAACAAATGTTGCTTTCTCAGTAATTTGTGGCGCTAAAATAACTTGAATAATACGATCTTGTGTATGAACTATTTGACTCACGCTAGCATCTCCTCAAGTTTTTTAAGTGCACCAGCTGTAGCTACTACATTTGGAAACTGAACTAAACTTACTGGGTCAGCATATTGCGCTTCTACAACCATTACGTTAGTTAAATTTCTTGATGATAAATATAAATTTTCATCAAACGCATCTGTTAAAACTAAAAGACCTTGTGTGTATCCCATGTCTTTAATTTTATCGACGAGTTGTTTTGTTTTTGGTGTCTCTACTTTAAATTCCTCAACAATACTTAATCTTTCTTGTCTTACTAATTCAGACAAAATAGATCTCATACCTACGCGATATGCTTTTCGATTCATTTTATGAGAGAAATTTTCATCAGGTGAATTTGGAAATGTTCTACCACCTCCACGCCATATAGGGCTTGAAGTCATACCAGAACGTGCATTACCTGTACCCTTTTGTGCGTAGGGTTTGCGAGTAGTATGTTTTACAGTGCCTCTTGTTTTTTGTGAGCGAGTCGCTACGCGCGAATTAGCCATGTACGCCACAACTAACTGATGAACAAGAGCCTCATTGAATTCACGGCCAAATAATGCGTCAGAGACTGTAACGCTTTTCTTAGCGGCTTTTCCGTTTTTATCGAGTAATTTTAATTCCATTATTTACTCGCTTTCACAGCTGCACGAACTAAAACATCGCCGCCTTTGGAGCCTGGAACTGCTCCTTTGATGAGAATTAAATTTTTTGTAGTATCTACACGAACGATTTCTAAATTCTGTGTTGTAACTTTTACAGCACCTAAGTGACCGGACATGCGTTTACCAGGGAAAACTCGGCCTGGATCTTGAGCCATACCGATTGAACCAGGAACGTTGTGTGATCTTGAGTTACCATGCGATGCACGATTTGAGCTAAAGTGATATCTTTTAATAACACCAGCATAGCCTTTACCAATTGATGTACCTGTGACATCAACAAGCTGTCCTTCTTTAAAGTTTTCTACTGTGATATTTGTGCCTAAAGGGAAATTAGCTACATCTTCTTCTTTGATTGCAGTTTCGTGTAATCCAGTACCTGCTGTTACACCTGCTTTAGCGTAATGTCCTGTAAGTGCTTTATCAAGCTTGGTAGCTTTTGTCGCACCATAGGCTAGTTGAAGGCTAGTATAGCCATCCGAAGCGATTGTTTTGATCTGCGTCACGCGGTTAGGTAAAACTTCAAGTACCGTTACAGGAATGCTAGTGCCATCCTCTGTAAACACCCTTGTCATACCAACTTTGCGACCAATAAGCGCTAAGCTCATGATCGTATCCTTATAATTATTATTAAACGAAACCGATTACAATTGACCGATTTCTACAAAGAGCGCGGAATTATACCTAACGCTTTAAACTTTTACAACTTAATTTCTACATCAACCCCAGCAGCTAAATCCAGTTTCATTAAAGCATCTACTGTTTTATCCGTTGGATCTAAGATATCCATCAATCTTTGATGAGTTCTTATTTCAAATTGATCGCGTGATGTCTTATTCACATGTGGCGATCTTAAAATATCGAATCTTTCAATTCGAGTAGGTAGCGGGACAGGGCCTTTAACAACGGCACCTGTTCTTTTTGCGGTTTCAACGATTTCTTGAGCAGATTGATCGATTAAACGATAATCAAACGCCTTCAAACGTATACGAATTTTCTGACTTTGCATTTTTTACTACCTTTCCAAAGAGCGAATACCTTGCGGTATTAATTTTTAAAAAACTATTCAATCACCTTAGC
>DOEL01000048.1:0-3781 GCA_003533095.1 Methylophilaceae bacterium
ACTCAAAAAGGCCTCAAACAGTTTAGAGCCTATGAAGCTAAAAAAGGTGAAAGCTATATGAGTAAAAGCCAACTGAATCATTTCAGGACTATCCTTAATGAATGGAAAACAGAATTAAGTCAGGATATTGATCGCACTGTTCATACGATGCAAGATGAGCTTACTTCATATGCAGACCCTAATGACCGTGCAAGCCAAGAATCAGATATGGCACTTGAACTTAGAAATCGTGATCGCGAACGTAAGCTCATCAAGAAAATTGATGACACCTTAAGAAATATCGAAAGCCAAGATTATGGATACTGCACAGGCTGTGGCGAAGAAATTGGTTTAAAACGTTTAGAAGCACGCCCTACAGCAACACTTTGTATTGATTGCAAAACGCTTGATGAGATTCGAGAAAAACAAATGGCAGGTTAATTGATTTTTGAAATAAAAAACCCGGGAGATCCCGGGTTTTTTATTGTCTTAAATTTCTTTAAAACGATTAGTCTTCTTTTTTGCTTTCAGATTTTTCTTCAGCTTTAGGTGGTTCGATCAATGCTTTTGCGCTCACTCGAACACGACCTTTATCATCCACTTCAATCACTTGTACTTTAACCTTTTGTCCTTCAGACAAGAAGTCAGTCACCGCATTCACACGTTGATGTGCGATTTGCGAAATATGAAGTAATCCATCTTTACCAGGAAGAAGGGAAACGATAGCGCCGAAGTCTAACATCTTAATCACAGTACCTTCGTAGATTTGACCTACTTCAATTTCTGCTGTGATTTCTAAAATACGACGTTTAGCTTCTTCACCTTGTAAACCATCCACACAAGCAATTTTGATCGTTCCATCATCTTCGATATCAATAGTAGCACCCGTTTCTTCGGTTAAGGCTTTAATAACTGATCCACCTTTACCAATGACTTCGCGAATCTTATCTGGATGAATTTTGATTGTAATAATTCTTGGCGCAAATGCAGACAGCTCTTGACGGCTACCTTTCATTTCTTTTTTCATAATTGCTAAAATATGTTCACGACCTTCTTTAGCTTGGCTTAATGCCACTTGCATAATTTCAGTCGTAATACCTGTGATCTTAATGTCCATTTGAAGCGCTGTAATACCATCTTCAGTACCTGCTACTTTAAAATCCATATCACCTAAGTGATCCTCATCACCTAAGATGTCTGTGAGCACCGCAACACGATTACCTTCTTTGATCAAACCCATCGCAATACCTGCAACGTGAGCTTTAATCGGAACGCCTGCATCCATGAGAGCTAAACAACCACCACAGACTGATGCCATTGAACTTGAACCATTAGATTCTGTAATTTCTGAAACGACACGCATCGTATAACTAAAATCTTCTTTAGAAGGTAATACTGCAACCAATGCACGTTTAGCGAGTCGACCGTGACCAATTTCACGACGCTTAGGTGTGCCTACACGTCCTGTTTCGCCGGTTGCATAAGGAGGCATGTTGTAATGAAGCATGAAGCGATCTGAATACTCACCTTGAAGTGCATCAATCGATTGTTCATCACGGCCTGTACCTAAGGTTGCTACCACAAGTGCTTGTGTTTCACCGCGAGTGAAAAGTGCAGAACCATGAGTTCTTGGAAGAA
Source organism: Methylophilaceae bacterium (assembly GCA_003533095.1). GTDB lineage: Bacteria > Pseudomonadota > Gammaproteobacteria > Burkholderiales > Methylophilaceae > Methylopumilus. Next base: position 1,618 of record DOEL01000048.1, read on the forward strand.
CACTAGACCTTATCGCAATGGGTCGCACTGTACGAGTATCTCGTCCATCAATACGCGGTTCACCATCTAAAATTTGTGTACGCACTGTTTTAGCTTCTAAATTAAAAAATTCATTTTTAATTTTATTAGCTTCGATCGTATCGGTATCTTCAGTAATGAGCTCAGCGAATACTTTATTTTTAATTTCTTCTAATTTTGCTGAACGTTCACCTTTTGATTTAATTTGAAATGCAGCATGAACATCTTTTGCTGCTAAATCATGAATCTTTTTAATGAGCGCTTTATCTGGCTCAGGTGCAACCCAATCCCACGGCTCTTTGCCAACTTCTTTAGCCAATTCATTAATCATTTTAATAACAGCTTGCATTTCTTTATGGCCATGAAGCACAGCGCCTAACATCACGCTTTCAGGTAATTCTTTTGCTTCCGATTCCACCATCAATACCGCTGAATCTGTTGCCGCAACGACGAGGTCAAGTTCACTTTCTTTTAATTGTGAAGCTGTCGGATTGGTGATGTACTCATCATTAATATAACCCACGCGCGCTGCGCCAATCGGGCCATAAAATGGAATACCGGAAATAGCTAACGCTGCTGAAGCGCCAATGATGGCTGGAATATCAGAGTCAATTTCATTGTCAGATGAAACGACCATCGCCACGATTTGAATTTCGTTATAAAAACTTTCTGGAAATAGTGGACGTAATGGACGATCAATTAAACGTGAAGTGAGTGTCTCTTTTTCACTTGGACGTCCTTCTCTTTTAAAAAAACCACCAGGAATTTTACCTGCCGCATATGTTTTTTCTTGATAATCTACTGTAAGAGGGAAGAAATCTTGACCTTCTTTAACCTCTTGTTTACCCACAACCGTCACTAATACTGCTGTATCGCCATAACTTACTAATACTGCGCCATCTGCTTGTCTTGCTATTTCACCTGTTTCAAGTGTTAAGGTGTGTGCACCAAATTGAATACTTTTCTTAATTGCTTTAAACATAATTTACCCTTTTCTTTTTTCATCCGTTATTCACTTCTTAATAACGAATACATTAACTAACATTTAACATCCAATAAAAAAGCCGACGCATCTTCCGTTAAAGAAGGATTGCAATCGGCTTCAAAACTTACGAATCAATAAATCTCTTAAACTAATTAATTTAAATAGTTAAAAAATTATTTACGTAAACCAAGACGCTCAATCAATGATTGATAGCGACCTAAATTCTTACCTTTAAGGTAATCTAATAATTTTCTACGTTGACTTACAAGCGCTAAAAGTCCACGACGTGAGTGGTGATCTTTTGCATTGGTTTTGAAATGTTCTGTTAAATAACCAATACGACTTGTGATAAGTGCAACTTGCACTTCTGGGGATCCTGTATCGTTCTTTGCCTGTTGATATTCACTTACAACTTTGGCTCTTTCTGCTGCTGTTGATGCCATTTAATCTTCTCTCCTCATTCAGAACCGCGTATTTTAATTGGATTCTTTTGATTTAACAATATGTTTTTTATAATATATTTGCGATTAAGCGCTTAGGAAAAAGGCGTCCTTGGAGGTCGGGTTGTCCCACCCCTACAAATTGACCTGATGCGCTATATAAGCGTACTTCTTTATCATTTTCACTAATAAAATCAATGCTTTGCCCTTTTTTAATCGCTTCTGTTTGAGCCATAGTTAATTTAATGGATGACAAGCCCTCGAGTAAAGCATCGGTCGGTAGCAAAACTTTCTCACGAGAGGGCATAGACATCGCCTCAAGGGCTTCGATCGTTAACGCGTCTGATAACTTAAAATTACCCGTTTGAGTCCGTGTTAAACCTTTCAAATGCGCACCACATCCTAGTGTCTCGCCAATATCTTCTGCCAAAGTTCTGATGTAAGTCCCCTTACTGCAATCAACTTCAATTGTAATAATGCTCTCTTCAATGCTTATAAGCTTAATGTCATAAATTTTAATGAGTCGGGATTTGCGCTCAATTTCAATCCCTTCTCTTGCATATTCATACAAGGGTTTTCCTGCAAATTTCAACGCAGAATACATAGGGGGTATTTGTGTCATATCACCTATAAATTTTTTTAATGTGTCTTTTAATTGAGCTTCATTAAGTGCAACTTTTTTTTCTGAAACCACTTCTCCTTCTTGATCTCCCGTCGAAGT
>DOEL01000048.1:4153-5005 GCA_003533095.1 Methylophilaceae bacterium
TCCCCTAAACAAATAGGCAAAAGTCCTGAAGCCATTGGGTCTAATGTGCCAGTGTGTCCTGCTTTTTTTGCATTAAATAACCATTGGATTTTTTTTAACGCTTGATTTGAAGAGAATCCAAGCGGCTTATCGAGTAGAAAAACGCCATCAATCTCGCGCTTCGAAGACTTCTTTTGCATAGAAGTAAATTACTGAGGAGGCAGCGCGTCTTTAATGAGTTGAGAAATTTTCATACCCTCATCAATGGACGTATCATACACAAAATGAAGTTGGGGTATACCGCGAGTTGCCATACGTTTTGATAATTGCGCACGCAAGTAGCCTGTGGAGCGCTCTAATCCTTGCATAATCAAAGGATCATTTGTCGGTGACGTAAAATATATTTTAGCGTGGAGTAAATCAGGCGTGACTTGGACTTCAGTAATCGTCAACATGCCTACTGCAGGATCTTTGAGTTCTGACTGAATAAGCTCTGCGAGTTCTCGCTTAATTTGCTCTGAAATGCGATCACTTCTCGCATAAGATCGATTCACCATGGTTAAAGCTTACGCGCAACCTCAACCACTTCGAATACTTCGAGCATATCGCCCACTTCAATTTCGTTAAAGTTTTTAATAGAGAGTCCACACTCAAAATTATTTTTAACTTCTTTGACGTCATCTTTGAAGCGCTTAAGTGAGTCGAGTTCGCCTGAATGAATCACAACGTTATTTCTTAAGACACGTACCATTGAGTTTCTTCGAATCACACCATCTTGAACATAACAACCAGCGATTGAACCCACTTTAGAAATTTTGAACACCTCGCGAATTTCAACCATACCAATGACGCTTTCTTTTTGATCAGGTGATA
>DOEL01000032.1:0-165 GCA_003533095.1 Methylophilaceae bacterium
TTCTAAATCTTTTGCTAGTTTATCGTCATTACTATATAAGCCTGAAGCATGATGACCTAATGCAATCACACAAGCACCAGTAAGAGTCGCTATGTCTATCACAACATCTGGATTAAATCTTTCTGCATAAGTTAATGCGTCACACAAAATTAATCTACCCTCAGC
>DOEL01000032.1:451-3946 GCA_003533095.1 Methylophilaceae bacterium
GTACCAATCGACCTTCAGCGTCAGTATTTAATACTTCGATTGTTTGTCCTGACATGCTAGTTAAAATATCTCCAGGTTTTAAAGCTAATCCATCTGGCAAATTTTCACATGTTGGAATAATTCCAATGACATTCATAGGAAGATTTAATAAACCAATTGTTTCAAAAGTGCCTAGCACAGTTGCTGCTCCGCACATATCATATTTCATTTCATCCATATCGCCGGCGGGTTTAATTGATATACCTCCAGCATCAAAAGTAATTCCTTTGCCAACTAAAATAATAGGCTTTTGTGTTTTTTTGCCTTTATTATGTTGAAGCACTATAAATTTTGGTGGTTGTCTGCTTCCTTTCGCAACACCAAGAAAAGAACCCATTTTTAATTTTTCAATTTGCTTTTGATCCAAAACTTCAATTTTCATGCCATGTGCTTTTCCAATTTCTTGCGCTTTTTTACCTAGGTAAGTTGGTGTGCAGATATTTGGTGGAAGATTACCAAGTGTTTTAGTGAGTTCAATTCCTTTGGCAAGTGCAAAGGATTTTTTTAAAGCTGCTTCCGCAATTTTTTGACTTTTCTTGTCAACAAGGATAAAGATATCAAAAGTTTTTTTGATTTTTTTATTAACAGTTTTAAGTTCAGAGAATTCATAACTTGCATCCATCACTTCATTAACAAAATGCTCAATATTCCAAGCTATATCAGCTCCCTTAATTGAAGCAATGTGAAGAAGAGATATGATTGTTTTAGCATCCATTTTCTTAAGTGCATAAATCATAGTTCTCACTGCAGCATGATATTTTTTCCCGTCAAACTCTTTTTCTTGACCTAAGCCTATGAGAAGTATTTTTGGAATTTTTGTCCCTGGAACGTTATATAAAATAAGTGAAGAGCTTGCTTTGCCAGTCATATCGCCATGCTTTAATATCGAAGTAATATGACTAATAGTGGATTTGCTTAAAGACAATTTGTCATATACAAGCTTGAGTGAGTCATAAACTCCAATGACCAACACATCTGAGCGTTGTTTCTCCAGCTGATCAGTTTTTATGCTAAATTTCATATATATTCCTTAAATATTCTCGAATTTTAAAAACGGGAAAAATAATGTTATTTAAAACCTCGTTAAAAAAAGAACTACTAACTAATTCAATTACGGCACTTTTAATACTTATAAGTATTGTAATGGCTCAAAGAATTACAGTTTATCTTAGATTTGCAACTAAGGGCTATATCCCCAATGACTCAATAAAAACAATTCTAGGTCTTAACCTTATCAAATACTCTCCACTTCTGTTATCACTTTCTATTTTCTTAGCTGTGCTTCTTACGCTATCTCGGTGGTATCGAGATCATGAAATGATCATTTGGCTAAGCTCGGGAATGAGTCTAGCCAAAATTATTAAACCGATTACTTCATTTGCCTTGCCAGCTGTAATTATGGTGGCTTTTCTTTCTCTTTTTATAAATCCTTGGGCGGTGAGAACAGCCGATCAATACAAAAGCCAATTAAAAAGTCGCGATGAATTGTCCACGCTTAACCCAGGGACATTTAAAGAATCAAAAAGTTCTGATCGAGTATTTTATGTTGAAAGTTTTGATGAACTAGGAAGCGCTGTAAAAAATATATTTGTACAAACAAAACAGCATAATAAATTAGGGGTTGTGATTGCTAATAATGGACATCGAGAAATATCTAGCAAAGGTGATAACTATATCATTCTTCAGAAAGGTCGCAGATATGAAGGCATTCCAAATACAAAAGAGTTTTCAACAACAGAATTTGATCAGTATGGCATTTTGACTGCTCAACAACCTGTTGAACCATATACAGAAAGTATTGATAGTAAAAAACTTTCTGATGTAATTAAATCGAATACACTTGAAGATCGTTTAGAGTTTCAATGGAGAATCGCATCTCCTATATCATGTATTCTATTAGTTTTCTTAGCTATCCCATTAAGCTTTACAAATCCTCGTGCGGGGCGCTCTCTTAATATTATCTTTGCTGTACTTATTTTTATTATCTATAACAATCTTTTAGCCATCATGAATACATTTATTACTTTAAAAAAGGTAAATATAGTCATAGGCTTTTGGCCGATTCACTTCATTTTTTTAATCGCAGCCGTTTATCTCACTTATAAACGTTCCATGAACCAGCCGTTGTTCAGCTTAAAAAATATGATAGATACAAAATGAAAATTTTAAATCGATACCTTAATCTAGAGCTGTCCATTCCAATATTCTGGATTATGGTTGGTTTAATAGGCATATTCACTTTTTTTGATTTCATTCAAGAAATGAATGATTTAGGTAAAGGCACATATAATTTACTCAGCGTCTTTAGTTATGTTGTTCTTAGCATTCCTGGGCACGTGTATGAAATCGTCCCCATAGCAGTTCTTATTGGGTCGATGTATGCCATGGGGCAACTTTCTGAAAATTCTGAATTTACTGTTATTAGATCAAGCGGATTTTCAATAAAACGTATCGCATTCTCATTATCTTTTACAGGATTATTTTTTACATTATTTACATTTGCTGTGGGAGATCTTGTTACTCCTATCTCAGAAAAGAAAGCTCAAGAAATAAAAATTACAGCTAAAGACGCAATTGTCACTCAAGAATTTAAATCAGGTTTATGGATTAAAGATAATAATAGCTTTATAAATGTGGAGCATGTTTTACCTGATTCAAGCTTATCTGACATTCATATATACGAATTTGATAAAACCTTTCGCTTAAGAGCAATTACAAATGCTAAAAAAGGTAGTTTTAAAGAATCCGAATGGAAGCTAGACGATATCAATCAAACAATATTTGATCAAAACAAGATTTCTACGAATTCACTTAAAAGCGCAAATTGGAAATCACTCATTAAACCTGAAATGATGAATGTTCTCCTCGTGTCTCCAGAAAAAATGTCGTCAATGAGCCTAATTAATTTTATTAATTATTTAAAAAATAATAAACAAAAAGTAACAAGGTATGAAGTCGCTTTATGGGAAAAATTAGTTTATCCTCTAGCATCTATTGCAATGGTTTTATTTGCAATTCCATTTGGTTTTTTTCAGGAACGTTCAGGTGGTAAAAACCTAAAAATATTCTTAGGTATTCTGATCGGTATCTTCTATCAGATTATGAATTCATCTTTTAGATATATTGGACTTCTTAATGATTGGCAGCCACTTTCATGTGCCGTAATACCCACACTTATTTTCTTTTCGATTGGCGTAATGATGATTTATAAAACCGAACATCAGTGAAATAATTTTTCAAAATTTGATCATGTAGATAAAAATGTTTTTTATTAGTAAGAGCCCATATAAAACTCACACCTCCAAGCAGAGTTCCTAAGGTTGCGAATATATAACGTTTCCATGCAGATGGATAAGTTAGGAGCCCCTTAGTAGAAGTTATTTTTAATTTCCACGCTCTCATCGCAAGAGTCTGACCAGATCGTTTCCAACAATAGGTCAAATAAACTCCAGAAAT
>DOEL01000047.1 GCA_003533095.1 Methylophilaceae bacterium
GCTCTACCAACTGAGCTAAGCACCCATGCACACTCATTAGTAAGGCCGCTATTTTACAACATAGTCCTTACCAACGCTAGGTTTACGCTAATGTGTAATGGTTTTTGTAATATTACTGAGTTTTTTATGGGGCACAGGCACAGATTTTTGGTCTTTTGTGGATGTGCTTTTAGGCATTTTAGTTAATGTAAACTCCAAAACTTCATCAATCCAGCGAACAGGATGAATTTCTAGGGCATTTTTCACTTCATCTGAAATTTCAGTTAAATCTTTTATATTTTGCTCTGGAATAAGAACCGTTTTAATACCCCCTCTGTGAGCTGCAAGGAGTTTCTCTTTAAGTCCACCAATCGGCAAAACTTCACCTCTTAGCGTAATTTCACCAGTCATAGCAACATCAGCTCTGACTGAAATGTTGGTTAAAGCAGATACAATTGCTGATGTAATACCAATGCCAGCACTTGGGCCGTCTTTAGGGGTAGCGCCTTCGGGCAAGTGGATATGAATATCATTCTTTTCATAGAAATTGTCAGCTATTCCTAATTTTTTAGCACGACTTCTCACAACACTCATTGCGGCATGAATAGACTCTTGCATGACATCACCTAATTTACCTGTAATGATAGTTTTACCTTTACCCGGCAAAACGACAGCTTCGATCGTCAATAATTCACCGCCAACTTGAGTCCAAGCAAGACCAGTAACCTGTCCTACTTGATTCTTTTTGGAAGCAAGGCCAATATCAAAAACTTTCACGCCAAGATAAGACTCAAGATTTTTACTGTTGACGGTCACTTTTTTAAGTGATTTTTTGCTAAGCAATTCCTTCACGGCTTTTCTGCATATTTTGGCAATTTCTTGCTCAAGCTTTCTCACACCAGCTTCTCTTGAATAGTATTGAATAATTTCTCTAACTACTTTAGAAGTAATGCTTAATTCGGATTTTTTTAAACCATGCATCTTGAGCTGCTTAGGGAGCAAATAATGCATCGCTATATTGAGTTTTTCAGCCTCTGTATAACCTGACAAACGAATTATCTCCATACGGTCTAGGAGGGGCTCAGGGATATTCATAGAGTTAGCAGTAGCCACAAACATCACATCTGATAAATCATACTCAACTTCAACATAATGGTCTGTAAAGGTGTGATTTTGCTCGGGGTCTAAAACCTCTAAAAGAGCTGAGGCTGGGTCTCCTCGATAGTCTTGCCCCATTTTATCGACCTCATCAAGCAAGAATAATGGATTAGTAACACCTATTTTACTCATACTTTGTAAAACTTTACCTGGCATGGAGCCAATATAAGTCCTTCGATGGCCTCGAATTTCAGATTCATCTCGAACACCACCTAAAGCCATACGAATAAATTTACGATTCACAGCTTTTGCAATACTTTGACCCAAAGATGTTTTGCCAACGCCGGGAGGTCCTACCAAACATAGAATAGGCGCCTTTAATTTATCAACTCTTTGTTGAACAGCTAAATATTCAATGATGCGCTCTTTGACCTTTTCAAGCCCATAATGGTCTTCATCTAAAATCTTTTCAGCAAGTGCTAACTCGCGACTAATTTTAGTTTTTTTCTGCCATGGTAAACCAATTAATGTATCAATATAATTCCTAACTACCGATGCTTCAGCAGACATTGGTGACATCATTTTTAATTTCTTAAACTCAGATGTAGCTTTTTCCAAGGCTTCTTTTGACATACCCGCTTCTTGAATACGCTTTTCAAGTTCATCTAAATCAGCACCTTCATCCTGCTCTCCCAATTCTTTCTGGATAGCTTTGACTTGCTCATTAAGATAATATTCTCTTTGGCTTTTTTCCATCTGACGTTTGACACGACCACGAATTCTTTTTTCTACCTGAAGAATATCAATTTCTGATTCCATAATTTTCAAAAGATGATCTAAACGATTTTTAATTTTTAATGTTTCTAAAATCGTTTGTTTTTCTTCTAACTTTAATGTGAGATGCGCTGCAATCATATCTGCTAATCTGCCTGGATCTGTAATAGCAGCAAGAGAAGTTAAAATTTCAGGGGGAATTTTTTTATTTAATTTAACGTATTGATCAAACTGCGAAAATACCGTTCTCATTAACGCTAGGGACTCTTTATCTTTTGGCTCTGGAATAGAAATTTCATCAAAACGAGCAACAAAACATGCTTCTTGATCAATCACTTCTTTGATTTTTACTCGGCTTAAACCTTCAACTAAAACTTTAACCGTGCCATCAGGTAATTTAAGCATCTGAAGAATAGATGCTACGGTACCATATTCATAAAGATCTTTTGCGTCTGGCTCATCTTTACTTGCGGACTTTTGAGCCACCAAAATAATTTTCTTATCTTTATCGGATGCAATTTCTAATGCCTTTACAGATTTTGTCCGCCCCACAAAAAGAGGAATTACAAGGTGTGGGTAAACAACGACATCCCTTAAAGGTAATAAGGGCATAAAATCATTTTGAGAGCCTGTAATTTTAATTTCTTGAGCCATAGAATGCTTTCGTAAGCGTTAATTAAACAAGAAGATGGGGTCAGTTTATAATATTTCAAGGTCTTACTGACCATCACTGAAGCTTATTTTTTTCCTGAAACCTGTTTCTTTTCTGATAATAAAAGTATAGGTTTGTTTGATTGTTCGATCACACCATCATCAATCACAACTTTTTCAAGATTCTTAATAGATGGTAATTCGTACATGGTATCTAATAATACATGCTCCATAATTGAACGCAGACCTCGTGCACCAGTCTTTCTCTCAAGTGCTTTTTTGGCAATTAACCTTAATGCTGAAGGTCTAAATTCAAGCATTACATGCTCCATAGCAAAGAGTTTAATGTACTGCTTAGTTAAAGCATTTTTAGGTTCAGTGAGTATTTTAACTAAAGCATCTTCACTCAGAGATTCAAGCGTAGCAACAACAGGAAGTCGTCCTATAAATTCAGGAATTAAACCAAATTTAATTAGATCTTCTGGCTCAACATCCTTAATGACATCTCCAATCACTTTAGTATCTGCCTTACTATTAACTTGAGCGCCAAAACCGATACCACCTTTTTCAGATCTTTGTTTAATAATTTTTTCTAAGCCATCAAAAGCCCCACCACAAATAAATAAAATATTTGTTGTATCTAATTGAACAAATTCTTGATTTGGATGTTTACGGCCACCTTGAGGGGGAACCGAAGCTACCGTGCCTTCGATTAGTTTTAAAAGTGCTTGCTGAACACCTTCACCTGATACGTCTCTGGTTATAGAGGGATTTTCAGACTTTCTTGAAATCTTATCGACTTCATCAATATAGACAATACCTCTTTGAGCTTTTTCAAGATCGTAATCACATTTTTGCAATAATTTTTGCATAATGTTTTCAACATCTTCACCAACGTAACCTGCTTCAGTAAGGGTTGTGGCATCTGCCATTACAAAAGGAACATCGAGTAATTTTGCGAGTGTTTGTGCTAAAAGAGTTTTTCCAGAGCCAGTAGGACCAATAAGGAGAATATTACTTTTTGAAATTTCAACATCTTTATGTTCAGTATCTAGGCCTGAATTACTATCTTTAAGCCTTTTATAGTGATTATATACTGCAACAGCTAAGCTTTTTTTCGCGCTTATTTGTCCGATAACATACTCATCAAGTTGATCACAAATTTCTTTAGGGGAAGGCAGTTGATCATGATCTTTAAGTTCTTTAGCCGGCCCTTTAATTTCTTCTTTGATAATGTCATTACATAAATCAACACATTCATCACAGATAAAAACCGAAGGACCTGCAATTAATTTTTTAACCTCGTGCTGACTTTTGCCACAAAACGAGCAGTAAAGTAATTTTTCGTTTTCGCTTTTAGAAGCCATAGTTAGATAGCATTAAATGACTTGTGATCTTTTTGATATAACTTGGTCAACCATGCCATATTCAACTGATTGTTCGGCACTCAAGAAATTATCCCTGTCTGTATCGGTAGCAATTTTTTTGAGCGTTTGACCAGTATGATTTGCTAAAATTTGATTTAATTTTTCTTTTAAAAACAAAATTTCTTTCGCGTGAATTTCTATATCAGACGCCTGTCCCTGAAATCCGCCTAAAGGCTGATGTATCATTACTCGAGAATTAGGTAAACAGAAACGCTTTCCTTTTTCCCCGGCTGCTAGCAATAAAGCCCCCATACTAGCTGCTTGTCCAATACATAAAGTACTTACGTCAGGCTTAATAAATTGCATGGTGTCATAAATTGCCATGCCTGCAGTTACCGATCCGCCCGGTGAGTTAATATACAAAGAAATATCTTTATCTGGATTGTCTGCTTCTAGAAAAAGTAGCTGGGCAACTATAACATTTGCTGTCATATCATCTACAGGGCCTACCAAGAAAATGACACGCTCTCTTAATAGTCGAGAATATATATCGTAAGCGCGCTCGCCACGACCACTTTGTTCGATAACCATTGGCACATAGCCTAAATCACTTGGGGGTGTGTAAGCCATATTTAAGCTTTAGCTGATCCTGACATCAGTTCATCGAATGTTGTTTTTTTGTTTTGAACTTTACATTGCTTCATGAACCACTCAACTACATTGGTTTCAGTAGCAAGCGCAGTGGGCTCTTCAAGTCTCGATGGTTCAGCATAAAACCACTTTTCTGCTTCATCCGTATCATCAAAATTAAGTGCAAATTCATTCACCATGGCTTTAATTTGATCAGGAGAGGCGCGCAAATTATTTTTCTCAACAATCTCAGCTAATATTAATCTGAGCTTGCACGTTTTTTTTGCTTGTTCTTCAAACATTGAAGGTTCTAATTTAAATTGTTTTAAGTCTGCTCCACGTTGTTTTAAATTTGCATAGGTTGATTGCGCCATGCGGTTGATTTCAACATTAATTAGTGCCTTAGGTAAATCTGCTTTGCAGCTATCTAATAAATGAGTAAATACCTGCTCCTTTAATTTTATTTTTACTCTTTTATCTAATTCTTGCTCTAAACTTTGTTTAATTTCTTCGCGCATTTTATCAACATTGCCGTCTGCAACACCAAGGGATTGCGCAAATTGAGCATTAACCTCTGGAAGCTTAGGTTTTGCGATTAAAATAAAATTAACATTGTATTGAACTTTTTTGCCTGCCAATTCCTTTGGGTTGTGTGTTTCTGGATAGTCCACTTCAAATGTTTTTGACTCGCCTGCTTTACCGCCAACAAGATGATCATCAAAAATCGCAAAGCGAGAATCATCCCCTAAAATAATTTGGATAGGTTTATCACCGGTTGTTTCAACCTGTTTGTCATTAATAAATGAAGTTAAGGTTAAAGTGAGTCGATCGCCTTTAGAAGCCCCATCTTTAGACTCTATAAATTGTGCTCTTTGCTTAAGTAAAACATCAATTGTTTTATTAACATCTTTATCAGTAATTTGAGCTTCAGGTTTTTCAATAGAAGCAGCTTTAAAATCAGCTAAAGTGACTTCAGGAAATACTTCAAATGTCGCAGTATATTCAAAATCGTCTTGAACTTGATTAAGGGGTTTATGTTGAATATTTGGCATGCCAGCAACACGTAATTTGTTTTCTTGGATGGCCTGGCCAAAAGAAGTTTCAATCGCCTCAGCAAACACTTCCTCTTTGACTTGTGGGCCATATTGCTGCTCAATCATTTTTAAGGGTGCTTTACCAGGTCTAAAACCAGGGACTTTTGCTGTCCGAGTTAAGCGCTGAAAGCGACTCGACATCTCTTTTTGAAGAGGCTCAACCGGCACCTTTACCGTGATACGTCTTTCCAAGTTACTTAATGTTTCCACTGCTGTAGCCATACTTAAAATTCCCTAAAATTTAGATCGATGGTGCGAAAGGAGAGACTCGAACTCTCACGCCTTACGGCGCTGGAACCTAAATCCAGTGCGTCTACCAATTCCGCCACTCTCGCGATGATTAAAAAAGTTATATATAACAAAAATTTAGCTCTATTTTATAACAAGTTAGTCTTTATCGAAAAGGAATAATTCAATGAATCAATGAAATAGAGCGATATTTTGATTTAAGATGTCGTAACTTCTTCGAAATTGTTTAAACCCGACTTTAAGATATAAATTGAAAACCAAAGCACCCAAATTATACTTTTGCAAATTGTCGCTTCTGGCTAGTTTTATCCTACTTTTTCTCTCAAATTGTAGCTTTGTGAGCTACGAAACTAGGCCCTTGGCTAGCGAAAAGATTGTAGAAAAAATTAATGCAAAAGATCAAGAAGACCCCTCGTTTAGAGAATTCCTCAAAAATCAAGGCATGAAGGATGACCAAATACCTATCAAGGAATGGGGTCTCAATGAACTAATGCTGGCTGCACTTTTTTTTAATCCAAAAATTGAAATCGCAAAAAAAGAATGGGGTATCGCTAAAGATCAAGAGTCGATAGCAGCTATTAAGCCCTCTTCATCTGTGGGATTGGACTTGGGACAAGAAAGTAATCATATAGATAAATCTGGTAAAGGACGTGGTATAAATTTCAGCACTCTTTTTGAAACAGCTAATAAAGCAAAAATTCGTGAAGAAAAGGCTCTCAACCAAACGTTAATTAAGAGGCTTGAATTAAGAAAATTAGCTTGGGATATTAAAACCGAACTCACTTCAACTTATTTACTTTACCAAAAAAGCCTTTTAAATATTCAAGCAATTAGAAGTGAAGTTAAAATGCAAAATGATATTGTGAATATGCTCAAAAAAAGAAAAATGGCAGGTATTGCCTCCTCGTCTGAATTAGACTTGAGTCAGCTTGAGCTAAATAAAAATATCCAAAAATTAAATGATGAACAAATACAGATTGTAGAGCTGAGAGCGAAGCTAGGAAAAATTACCGGACTCACACCAGAAAAATTCAATTTATTAACATTGGCTCCTCTTAACACAGATACCTTTATAAATGAATTTGATCTAATTTTAAATAATGAATCCAGCAGGAATAAACTCAATAATTTAGGTATCTACAATCGAATAGATCTAAGAATAGCTCTCGCCCAATATGCGCTTGCAGAATCCAAACTTAAACTTCAAATTGCTGAGCAATATCCTGATATTACATTCTCACCAGCATATTTATACGATTATGGGGCAAGTAAATGGATCTTAGGTCTATCGACATTAATCCCATCAGTTAGTAAAAATAAAGCGCTCATTAATGAAGCAAAGAAAATAAGTGATATCGAGGTGCTGTCTATCGAAAAATTGCAAACTTCCATTCTGAATGACATTCAAAAATTATCTGACAATTATCAAACGAACCACGCCACAGTAAAAAAAGGTATAGAAGACAACCGGTCCATTTTAGCCATTGAATCCGGACTAGATAGAAAGTTTAATAATGGAGAAATCGATCGTTTAGAGTTTACAAAAGAAAAATTAAAAAATATGCAATTTAAGCAAAAACTTTATGAAAATAAAGTAGCATTAGTCCAAAGTGGATTTGATTTTGAAAGTATTTTGCAATACCCAATTATTCAGCAAACTCAGATAGTTACTAATGAAAAATAAACTCACATTATTTATCGTTATACAAGCAATCCTTATTGTTATTCTTATATGGCTTCTAACTTATTTAGGTCGAGACGAATTTAATAACGCAAATGATCAAAATGAAACAAAAAAATCAAATACATATATTAAAAAAGAAAATGGCATTGATGAAGTAATTATTTCTAAAGCCGTTCAAACAAATAGCGGTATCAAGACAGATAAGATTAAACCTGCAACTCATGCCAGAACAATTACAAGTTACGGCAATGTAATGAATTTAGATATGCTTATTGAACAAAAAAATAAGCTTAACGATATAAAAAGTCAAATCAGTATTCTAAAAAATGAATTTGCAAGAGACAAAAAAAACTACGAACGATTCAAAACTCTCAATGAAGACAATAAAAATATTTCTGATAAAACGCTTCAAGAAAGTCTAGTAGCATTTCAAGCAACTCAAGCTAATCTTTCAAAAAGTGAAGCTCTTGTAGATGGTCTTGAGCAAAGTATTAGATCCCAATGGGGTGAAAAAATACTTGTAATGATTCAATCAAA
>DOEL01000011.1:0-324 GCA_003533095.1 Methylophilaceae bacterium
GATTGAATAAATGATTAGAAGCGTCTTCTAAAATTTTAGCTTCTTTTAGAATTTCAATAAGTTCTGCTGATGGATTTATATAAGGCTTACTTTTTGCAATAGATTCATTTAGATTAGTCAGATCACTTTTTTTCCATGCGTGAAGTGAGTTATGAAGTCGGGTGAATTCATGAACTACTGCCTGTGTGGCTTCTTCTGCTTTTTTTTCCTCTTCGCCATAAATAGAAATATCTACAATGGTTCCGAAGACGTAATGCTTAGATTGGTATAAAGATGTTTTGGAACAAGATTGAAGAAAACACAATGCAACAATAGTGAAAAAAA
>DOEL01000011.1:680-1324 GCA_003533095.1 Methylophilaceae bacterium
TCAAACAGTTCGACGATCCCGGTCGGGCTTGTGACATTAATTTCGGTAAGATAATCCCCAATCACATCAATCCCAACAAAATGCAGTCCTTCACTTAATAATTTTTTGCCTACGATAGTGGCTATTTCCATATCTCTTTTTGATAGCGCTTGTGCAACACCCTGTCCACCTGACGCTAGATTGCCGCGCGTCTCACCTTGCATAGGAATGCGCGCCAAGGCATAAGGAAAGGGTTTTCCTTCAATAATCACAATACGTTTATCACCTAATTTAATTTCTGGAATATATTGCTGCGCCATGATCATTTGATGTCCATGGTTGGTCATGATTTCTAAAATTACATTAAGATTTTTTTCAAACTCACTGACACGGAAAATATTCTTCCCACCCATGCCATCAAGGGGTTTTAAAATAATATCGCCATGATCTTTAAAAAATTGCTTCACAATCCCTGGATTAGCCGTAACTAACGTTTTAGGAATAAGTGTGTCAAATTGAAGTATTGATATTTTTTCATTCCAGCTTCGAATAGAAGAAGGTTTATTCAATACTTTTACATTTGATTTTTCTGCGATATCTAATAAGTAAGTTGTGTGAAGATAGGCTTGGTCCACAGGTGGATCTTTTCTCATAAAGAGTGCTTT
>DOEL01000011.1:1667-4473 GCA_003533095.1 Methylophilaceae bacterium
TCTAATTCAAAACGATGTGTTCTACAAAATAATTGGTTAGCATCAATATATAAATCATGTTGCAAACAAAAATAGACTTCATGATTTTGCTTCACGGCTTCCTTCATTAAAGCAAGAGTTGAATCCTTCTTTAATTGGAGTGACTGAGGTGGATCGATAATGAAAAGAATAGGCATTATTTATTGATTCATCGGGTCATAAGTTTCAAGTTCAATGGACGCTGCAAGAAGTGCTAATCGTGCAATGACACCATAAGCATAGAATCGATTGGGCGTTGAAAGTGGCGAGTCGTCAATTTCAGGCGTAGAGCAGGATGTTTCAAAGGCTAATGGAACAAAATGCATACCAGGCGCGTTGAGATTTTCATCTTTGCCTCTCGAAGTATGTACACGATAAAAACCGCCAATGACAAAGTGATCAATCATATAGACAACAGGTTCTGCGACCGCTTCATTAATACATTCATCAGAATAGACACCTTCTTGAATAATAATCTCCGATACCTCAAGACCTTCTTTAACCACAGACATTTTATTACGTGATTTTCGATTTAAATTTCTTAATTCGTCACCATGCTTCACGCTCATAATGCCCATACCATAAGTACCAGCATCTGCCTTTACAATGACAAAAGGCTCCTGCTCAATTTTATATTCTTTATATTTCAACCTAATTTTTGTTAGGATTTGATCTACTTTTTCTGCAAGTTCATCTTCACCTTGTCTTAAATGAAAATCAATTCGACTCGCATGATCAAAATAAGGATTAATGAGCCAGGGATCGACTTTAATAAAATCAGCAAATGATTTTACAACTTCATCATAAGCTTTAAAGTGTTGAGATTTTCTGCGCGTTGCCCATCCTGCATGGAGTGGTGGCATTAAATTCTGCTCAAGATTTTTTAATATGTCAGGAATACCAGCAGATAAATCATTATTTAATAATAGTGAGCATGCATCAAAATTACCGAGTATTTTATTTTCAAGCACTAATCTATTTTTAATACGCTTTAAAGGTTCAATCAATAAAGATTTATTATTTTCAATAGGGATGGTTGTGGGTTCTTTAATTGCTTTATCTAAACTTCCAATACGTACATCCAAACCTGATTTTCTTAATATATTTTGGAGTTCAAATAAATTTTTTAAGTAATAAATATTTCGCGTGTGATTCTCAGGAATAATTAAAAGGCGATGGGCTTCAGGACAAACTTTCTCAACTGCAACCATTGTAGCTTGAACAGAGAGCGATAAAAAATCGGGATTTAAATTATTAAATCCGCCCGGAAAAAGATTGGTATCAACAGGCGCTAATTTAAATCCTGCATTCCTTAAATCAACGGATGCGTAAAAAGGCGCTGTATGCTCTAACCATTGTGTGCGAAACCAATGTTCAATATTGGCCATTTCATGAATGAGATGTTTTTCTAATGAAAGTAGTGGGCCTGTCAGCGCGGTTTTTAAATGGGGAACCATTTAGTTTTGTGCCTCATGAGCCTGAAGATCTGCATGATAACTACTTCTCACCATAGGCGCACTTGCGACGGATGAAAAAGCCATACGTTCCGCCTCTTTTTTGAAATCATCAAATTCTTTTGGATCCACATAGCGTTCTACAGGAAGATGATGCGCACTTGGTTGTAAATATTGTCCAAGGGTGAGCATTTCAACTTGATGTGCTCTTAAATCCTTCATGACTTCCAGAATTTCAGCATGGGTTTCGCCCAACCCTAACATGAGTCCTGACTTAGTCGGTATGTTGGGAAACTTTAATTTGAAATTGAGTAATAAGTTGAGTGAATGTTGATAATCTGATCCTGGACGTGCTTTTTTGTAAAGCCTTGGAATAGTTTCAAGATTATGATTAAAGACATCAGGTGGCATCGAACTTAAAATATTGAGCGCTTTATCAAGACGGCCTCTAAAATCAGGCACTAAAATTTCAATTTTTGTTTGAGGTGAAATGTGACGAATTTCTTTAATACAATCGACAAAATGTTGCGCACCACCATCGCGCAAATCATCGCGATCTACACTTGTGATCACCACATAATTCAGATTGAGCTCTCGGATCGTTTGCGCTAATTTTTTTGGCTCGTCAGCGTCAGGTGGCAAAGGTCTGCCATGACCAACGTCGCAGAATGGGCAGCGTCTTGTACAAAGGTCACCGAGAATCATGAATGTTGCAGTGCCCTGACTAAAACATTCACCAATATTAGGACAACTTGCTTCTTCACAAACGCTATGAAGATTATTTTTTCTTAAAATGGATTTAATTTCATTGAATCGCTGACTTTGAGGTAGCTGCATTTTGATCCAATGGGGTTTTGCTTTAATCGGAGCTTCAATAATTTTGATAGGAATCTTAGAAGTCTTCTCAAAATTAGTTTCTTTAATTCCTATAGGTTTTGACGTATAAGCTTTCATGACTTTAAATGGAGTAGTTGATGTTTAATGTCATTTGCAATTTCGAAGCCTATACTTTCGATCGATATATCATCTGTAAATGTTTTTAATTGTGTCATTTGTAAATTTTTATAACCACAAGGATCAATCGCATCAAAGGGAGTTAGATCCATATCAATATTTAAACTTAAGCCATGGTATGAAGCATGGTTTTTGATGCGCAATCCCAAAGAAGCAATTTTTTTATTTTCAATATATACCCCAGGCGCTTCTATTTTAGCATTGGCTTTAATATCGCGACGAGATAAAAACCCTACAATACTTTTTTCAATTAATGTCACGAAAGATCTAATGGTTAAATGGTAACGCTCAAGATCAATAAGCGGGTAAATAATGAGTTG
>DOEL01000007.1 GCA_003533095.1 Methylophilaceae bacterium
GGCATTACACCTGATGAGCTTCTTAAAGTGATTGCTTGGATTCGTAGTAACGGCACAGTCACTGGCAACGAGTAAACAGAACCACTCCTAGTTCTCATAAAAAATAAAAAACCACTCCTGTATAATTACAGCAGTGGTTTTTTTATTATCTGTATTTAAGGAAGTAAGATGCATAAAATTGTGATCGTAGGGGGTGGCGCCGGGGGGTTAGAGCTTGCAACAAGACTTGGTGACACATTAGGCAAAAAGAAAAAAGCCGAAATCACTCTCATTGATTGCACAAAAACTCATGTTTGGAAGCCATTGCTTCATGAAATCGCTGCTGGGAGTATGAATCCTGACAAGCACGAATTAGAGTACATGGCGCAAGCTCATTGGCATCATTTTCGTTTTCGCTTAGGTCGTATGGATCGATTAAATCGTCGAAAAAAAGAAGTTTCGATTGCGCCCTATATAGATGAAGATGGTAAAGAAATTATTCCAAGAAGAAGTTTTCAATATGACACATTAATTATTTCTGTAGGTAGCACAACAAATGATTTTGGTATTAAAGGTGCTGCGGAATATTCAATTGCCCTAGATACGCAAGAACAAGCTGAGGCCTTTCATCAAAAGTTACACCACGCTATTTTAAAAGCACAAACTCAAAAGAAACCAATTCAACCAGGGCAACTAGAAGTTGTGATTGTTGGTGCGGGCGCGACAGGCGTTGAACTTGCAGCAGAGCTTCATAAAGCAACACGCGAGATGACAGCCTACGGTATTGATCGCGTGAATCCTGATCGCGATATTAAAATTTCTATTATTGAAGCAAGCCCTCGTTTATTGCCAGCGCTTCCACAAAAATTATCTCATTCCGTAGAATTAGAATTAAGAAAATTGCGTGTACATCTTTATATGGGTGAGCGTGTGATTGAAGTATCTGCTAAAGGCGTGAAGACACATAGTAAGCGTTTTATTCCTTCAGCTTTAGTGGTATGGGCCGCAGGTGTGAAGGCCCCTGACTTTTTAAAAAAAATAGATGGATTAGAAACAAACCGCATCAATCAGCTATTAGTTCATACAACACTTCAAACGACACGCGATGATTCCATTTTTGCGTTTGGTGATTGTGCAGCATGTCCCATTGACGGCACAGATCAATTTGTACCACCAAGAGCGCAAGCGGCACATCAGCAAGCATCATTACTTTTTAAGTCTATGAAGTTGCGAGTTAAAGGTAAAACAAATTTACCTCAATATACTTATAAAGATTATGGGTCACTCGTGAATATGGGTGAATATTCAACAGTAGGAAATTTAATGGGTTCATTGATGGGTGGATCAATGTTTATCGAAGGTTTTGTTGCAAGACTGATGTATCAGTCCCTCTATAAAATGCATTTAATGGCGCTTCATGGATTCATGAGTACCGCTCTTCAGACATTAGCTCGCATTATTACTCGTCGTACTGAGGCGCAAGTTAAGTTGCACTAAATAATTTTTTTATAGTGCTTATAAATTGCCAGCATAGTCACACTAACAAAAAAACCTAGGAGGAGGATAATGCTGTTAATAGAGAGCTCTTCTCGGACCATCCAAGTATAAGTTCCGCTTAACAGAAGAATACCAATATTCTCATTGAAATTCTGAACAGCAATAGAGTGTCCTGCACCAATAAGCAAGTGGCCGCGATGTTGCAAAAGCGCATTCAAGGGCACAATAAAAAATCCACTTAATGCACCAATTAGCAAAAAGATGAGACTGGCAACATACCAGTTGTGAATTACTATCATGCTCATCACAAAGCCTCCCATGAGAACACCAGCAGGAAGTACTCTTACAGAATCCTTAAGGCTAATATATCGAGCTGCGACAACTGATCCAATCGCAATACCAAAAGCAACCATGGCGGTTAAGCGTGTTGATTCTTCTAAATTAAACTGCAGTGCATAACTTGCCCAGGCAATAACAATTAATCTAAGTGAAGCACCCGCTCCCCAGAAAAGTGTAGTGACAGCAAGCGATAATTGACCTTCAGGATCTTTCCATAAAACTCTAAATGCATGCCAAAAATCTTTCACCATAAACCATGGATTTTTTTTTGGTAATTTATGGTCAATGGGGAGTGTTGGAATGTAGCGATTAAAAATAGCTGCAAGTAAATATAGTCCTGTGATAATGATGATAGCTACTAAAGGATCAAACTGAGCTAGCGCACCACCAATAATTGATCCTAAAATAATTGCAAACACTGTTGAGCCCTCCATCCAGCCATTTGCCATCACGAGCTCTTTAGGGGGGAGCAGCTCCGTTAAAATTCCATATTTAGCAGGGGAGTATGCCGCGGCTCCGACACCTACGATTGCGTATGCATAAAGTGGCTGCATGCCAAGCAACATAGACAAACTTCCAATAAATTTAATGGCATTGGAATAAAACATCACTCGACCTTTAGGGAATGCGTCAGCAATACCTCCTACGAATGGCGCCAAAATAATATAAGAGATTACAAAGAACTGCAGGAGAAGAGGTTGATGCCAATGAGGGGAATTGAGTTTAGCGAGTAATGCGATTGCTGCAAATAAAAGTGCATTGTCAGCAAGTGCTGATAAAAATTGTGCAATGAGTAAAGGAATGAATCCTTTAGAAGCCTTAAATTTAAAGAGTTTCAGCAGCATAATCAGCTAAGCGTGAACGTTCACCACGAACAAGAGTGATGTGACCATTATGATCCCAACCTTTGAAGCGATCAACGACATAAGTTAACCCTGAGCTGCCTTCTGTTAAATAGGGTGTATCAATTTGAGCGATATTACCCAAGCAGACAACTTTCGTACCTGGACCTGCACGAGTAATAAGTGTTTTCATTTGCTTAGGAGTTAGATTTTGTGCTTCATCAATAATGAGATATTTATGAAGGAATGTGCGACCACGCATAAAGTTTAGTGATTTTACTTTAATGCGTGAACGAATAAGATCTTGTGTAGCGGCTCTTCCCCATTCGCCCGCTTCTTCATCTGTTTTATTTAAAACATCCAAATTATCTTCTAATGCACCCATCCAAGGGGTCATTTTTTCTTCTTCAGTGCCTGGTAAGAAACCAATATCCTCACCTACAGGCACTGTGACTCGTGTCATGATAATTTCATTGTAGATTTTTTTATCAAGGGTTTGTGCTAAACCTGCTGCAAGTGTTAAAAGCGTTTTGCCCGTGCCTGCTTGACCTAAAAGAGTAACAAAATCAATATCGGGATCCATTAAAAGATTGAGCGCAAAATTTTGCTCTCGATTTCTAGCATTGATACCCCAGATATTATGTTTGCCATTAATAAAATCTTTAATGATTTCAAGTGTAGCCGTTTTACCGGAAATTTTTCTGACAATAGCGTGGAAGGGTTTGTCGAATTCATAAAAAATAAATTCATTGACTGAAAAGTTTGGACACATTGGCCCAGTCAGTCGATAAAACATTCTGCCATTCTCTTGCCATGATTCCATATCTTTACTATGCTTCTCCCAGAAGTCTTCGGGGAGTTCCGTGATGCCGGTATAAAGCATCTCAGTATCTTCAAGAACCTTATCGTTAAAATAATCTTCAGCAGCAATTCCTAAAGCTCTTGCTTTAATACGAATATTAATATCTTTACTAACGAGAATAACTTGGCGATCAGGATGTATATTTTTAAGATAAGAGACTATGCCTAAAATTTGATTATCAGCTTTACTTCCAGCAAGCATGGGCAAATCGTGAGGAAGTGCTGTTGTTTGTAAGAAAAGTTTTCCGGTAACATGGGTATTACCTTTGATGCCAAGTGAGCGTCCTTTTTCTAAGCTCTCCTCATTCGTTCCTATAATTTCTTCTAAATTACGACTGGTTTGTCTCGCGTTTCG
>DOEL01000009.1:0-1911 GCA_003533095.1 Methylophilaceae bacterium
TTCATTATAGTAAAAATTTGCTGTTTCATTATAGGTTTATGTAACATGCGATAGAATTCAATATCAATTTGAATAGGATGTGCAATGCTAGAAAAATTCATAGGATTCTTAGCTATTTGGATTATGAGTGTCATATCCTCTATGGGTTATGGAGGGATTGTTTTGCTGATGGCAATCGAATCAGCTTGTATTCCATTACCCTCCGAAATTATTATGCCTTTTGCAGGATACTTGGTTTTTAAAGGTGAAATGGTACTTTGGATAGTGGCTTTTATGGGCGCACTAGGTTGCGTATTAGGATCGATACCTGCCTATTATGTCGGAAAAACAGGTGGCAGAAAACTCGCTGAAAAATATGGCCGTTTCGTACTCATTTCTAAAAAAGATTTGAAGATGGCAGATGATTGGTTTAAAAACTACGGAGAAATTATTATTTTTATCGGCCGTCTCCTTCCAGCAGTGAGAACCTTTATAGCGCTCCCAGCAGGTATCGCGCGTATGAATATGACTAAATTTATTATCTATACATTTGTGGGTTCATTTATCTGGTGTTGGGCACTCGCATATATTGGAATGATATTTGGCGAACAATGGGAGACATTAAAAGTTTATTTTCACGAATTTCATTATGTGATTGCCGGTGGCGCAATCATCTTCATCGTCTGGTATATCAGACGTCATTTTCAAAATAATTAATGACATCTATTTATCATATTGGTATTGACTTAGGCGGCACCAAAATTGAGGTGGCTGTTCTAGATAGTCAGAATAAAATTCTATTCCGTGAGAGACTTCTCACTGAAGCGCATTTAGGTAACGAGCATATCTTCAATCAAATTCATACGCTCTATTCAAAAGCGGTCTTATCTATCCAAAACAAAACGCATACCTTGGGCTTAGGCACACCTGGTTCAATCTCAAAAAAAACACATCTACTAAAGAACTCTAATACACTCTGTCTTAATGGCTTACCACTTCAATCTCTTCTTGAAGATAAATTAGTGCATGACATCATCATTGAAAATGATGCAAATTGTTTTGCGCTTGCAGAAGCATTAATGGGTGCAGGTAAAGGATACCCTGCGGTATTTGGCGTCATTATGGGAACGGGTTGTGGTGGTGGTATTGTATTTGATGGAAAAATTAGACAAGGTCCTCAAAATATTGCGGGGGAGTGGGGTCATATGGTGATTGATCCCCAAGGTTCACCTTGTTATTGTGGTGCAAATGGTTGCGTTGAAAGTTTTATATCGGGTGGTGGTTTAGAAAGAAGAATTCAGGATAAAACAGGTCACACCATATCGGCGATTGATTTTTTCAAGGCGCCTTTAAAGGATGAGTCTTTAAAAATGATTAAACAAGATTTCTATGCGCGCTTTGGCCAAGCTTTAGCTAATCTTATTAATATCTTGGATCCTGATGTTGTAGTCTTAGGTGGAGGACTTTCCAACGAACAAAGCTTGTATAAAGAAGGTGTGGATGAAGTCTATGCGCGTATTTTTAATGATGTCCCAACTACGCCGATTGTAAAGAACATGCTGGGTGATTCGGCAGGCGTGATTGGAGCTGCTTTCATTGGTCGAGGACTTATTCAGTAATCGTTTTCTCTTTTTCAATTCTGTAAAGACATTCCGGTAAATGATTTTCAAGTAAGCCATTAATTTTTACCGTATCTATTTTGCAATACTTACACTGATAAGCGTACATTGCGTCACCTTGATGCTCTTGCGGATAATCGATATAAAATTTTTGTCGCTTCATAAGGTAAGTATCTTACTTGAAATTACTTCTTCATATCAAAAGTTATTCCCATTTATCTTTTTCCTTCGCGTCTTCAACAGTTTGCCATTGCATATTAGATGGATCATCCAACCCACCTCGCTTCAAAGGAATAATATGATCAATTATATA
>DOEL01000009.1:2253-4169 GCA_003533095.1 Methylophilaceae bacterium
TTCTTAGCTTCGAGACTTCTTTTGATATGACCATGCGAATCGCGTTCACATGTAACACAATAATCTGAATAAACTGCTAAAAGTGAGCCACTAAAAAAAAGTGTAATTAAAAAAAATAAAAATTTCTGCATAGGCTGATCATCATAAGGTTTTAAGTATAATTCTCATTAATGATACAACAGCTCACTCTTGAATGGCTTAATTCGGAATCGCAAATACCTGAAGCGCTCTGGGATAATTGCTTCCCTGCCCCATATGAGGGCCAGTGGTGGTATCGATCCCTTGAGTGTTCGCATCTCGAAAAACAGTTCACATTTACATACGGTCTTATTTCATACAATGGAGAGCCGGTTGCTATCGCTCCTGCTTTTGTTATGGATGTCCCGATCGAGCTTGTGATGCCACCTCTTGTTTTGCCTATCGTTAAAATAATTGGAAAACTTATTCCATCTTTTTTATATCAACGCACCTTTTTTATAGGCAGTGCTTGTTCTGATGAAGGTCATATTGGTATTGATCCTAAATTTTTAAAAAATAGTGGTTTAACTCAAGATGATATTTTTATCTGCGTCCAAGAGGCTGCTGAAATACAAGCAAAAAAATATAATGCGCCCATGTTAGTCTGGAAAGATTTTCCGCAGACATTTCATCAAGTACTTTTAAAAATATCTCAGTCTAAACATCTTTTTCCGCTCGTAAGCTTTCCATCAGCATTGGTTAAACTTCAGGGTAATAAAACGGATGATTACATTGCGTCACTTAAATCTTCAAGACGCCAAAAACTTAATAAAAAATTACTGACTGCTATAACGGCTCCTCTTGATGTAAGTATTGTTCATTTGCCAGACAATCAAACGCTTCATCAACTCTATCGATTATTTTCAAGAACTTACTTAAAGGGAAAAACAAAATTTGAGGAGCTTACACCTGAATTTTTTGAATTTATTTCTCGTGAAAAAGAAGCACACTTTATTATTCTAAGACATCAATCTTCACATGAAATTGTCGCTTTCATGCTTTGTTTTGATCTCAAAGGGCATGTGATTAACAAATTTATCGGCATAGACTACGATGCACCTCAAGATTGGTTTCTCTATTTCCGTTTATGGATTGAAGTTGTCAACTGGTCTTATTCAATTGGCGCTAAAACAATTCAAAGTGGCCAAACAGCTTATCCCGCTAAAATTGAAACAGGTCATCAGTTAATCCCTCTTACAAATTTCTGTAAGCATCGCAATCCTCTAATGCATAGCATCTCAAAAAAAGTAGCGCGCTTAGTAAATTGGGATACACTGGATATAGATTTGGCACTCTATTTAAAAGCTTACCCTGAAGAAAAACCAAAGATTGAAGCCTTAAAGGAAGAGCGATAATGTGGATTTTATTTAAACTTTTAATGACCTCAAGTATGGTTGTTTTAATTTCTGAGGTCGCCAAGAAAAGTGATCGATTAGGTGGACTCATCGCAGCACTTCCCCTTGTCACCGTGCTTACTCTAATTTGGCTCTATTTAGAAAAACAGCCAGAATCTAAAATTGCAAATCATGCTTGGTATACTTTTTGGTATGTAATTCCGACCTTGCCTATGTTTTTAGCGTTTCCTTTTCTACTTAAACGTTTTGGTTTTTGGCCCACACTTGGTATCTCCATACTCATTACCTTAATAGCATTCTATATCTTTGCCAAAATTTTAAAGCCTTATGGTATTGAACTCTTATAAAATCTTGCTATGAACTTTATTTTTAAATCTGTTTTGATGGCGTTGCATTTGGCTTTGGCACTGATCATTTGTCTCGCGATGTTTATACTTCCAAAAAATATTATTCATCTTCTTATTCAATATTGGGCGAAACGTCTCTTAAGAATTTTAAAGATTAAAATTACGCTCACGGGCGAGGCTTATAAATTTTTAGGTA
>DOEL01000091.1 GCA_003533095.1 Methylophilaceae bacterium
CTTCAAAATTTCTATTTGAAGTAGATGCGCAACGCTCCCCTGGATTTAATCGATCAGCATTCATTGCCAAGCACATGGAACAACCTGGCTCTCTCCATTCAAAACCTGCTTCAACAAAAATTTTATCCAAACCTTCTTTTTCTGCCTGAAGTTTTACTAGGCCCGACCCAGGAACTGCAAGTGCTAACTTAATATTTTTTGCAATTTTTTTACCTTTGAGGACATGAGCAGCTTCTCGTAAATCTTCGATACGAGAATTAGTACAAGAACCAATAAAAATTTTATCAATGTGAATTTGATTGACAGGTAAATTAGGTTCAAGGCCCATGTAGGTTAGTGCATCCTCAATGCTTTTCCTTTTGGAAGGGTCTTGTTCATTTTTTGGATCAGGTGTCATGCCGTCGATGCTTACAACCATTTCGGGGGAAGTGCCCCAAGTTACTTGAGGCAGAATCTCATCTCCATTAAGTATGACTGTTTGATCAAATTTAGCATCTTGATCACTGTGTAATGTTTTCCAATACACTTTTGCTTTTTCAAGTGCTTCGCCTTTTGGTGAAAAAGGTCTATTTTCAATATAAGACATCGTGATTTCATCAACAGCAACCATACCAGCCCTAGCGCCTGCTTCAATTGCCATATTACAAAGCGTCATTCTCCCTTCCATGGAAAGAGAACGAATAACCTCACCAGTAAATTCAATCGCATAGCCAGTACCTCCTGCTGTTCCGATCTTGCCAATCAAGGCTAAGGCAATATCTTTTGCAGTAATTCCTTTATTTAATTTTCCGTCTACACGCACTTCCATCGTTTTAAATTTTTTTAAAATTAAACATTGCGTCGCAAGCACGTGTTCAACTTCAGAAGTGCCAATACCCATTGCAAGAGCACCAAATGCTCCATGAGTGCTGGTGTGAGAATCACCACATACAATTGTCATGCCAGGCAAAGTACTTCCCTGTTCCGGACCAATGACATGAACAATGCCTTGACGACTATCATTCATAGGAAATTGTGTTAATCCAAAATGTTTACAATTCTCATCAAGGGTTTCCACTTGAATTTTAGAAATAGGGTCAGAAATTCCAAATGAACGATCTGTGGTAGGGACATTATGGTCAGGCACTGCAAGAATAGATTTATTTCTCCATACAGGCCTGTGATTGATTCTTAAACCTTCAAATGCTTGCGGGCTGGTTACCTCATGCACAAGGTGTCGATCAATGTATATGAGATAAGTACCAGCATCTTCTCTGACAATATGGCTCTCAAATAATTTTTCATAAAGTGTCTTAGCTTGCATGCGTTAACTAGTCTCTAAAATTTCCGAATTGAAGTGGAAAGTCTGTAATATTTTTTTTAACAAATGCAATAGCTTCTTGCAGATTGTCTCTTTTAGGACCAGATACACGAACACTTTCGCCTTGAATAGCAGACTGAACTTTTAGCCCACTATCCTTAATTAATTTAACAATTTTTTTTGCAAGCTCACTATCGATGCCTGATTTTAATTTTAGTAATTGTTTTACTTTATTCCCGGATACAGTTTGAATATCTTGAGGATCAAGCCGTTTGGAACTATCAGCTTCTTTTTTTTCCATGGCCGGCAATAAAATATCTTTAATTTGACCTAATTGAAATTCAGAGTCCCCATAAAGAGTAATAGTTAATTCTTTTTCTGAAAATTCAACTTTTGCACTCGTACCTTTAAAATCGTAACGATTGATAATCATACGAGAAGCAACATCAATCGAATTAGTTAAATTAGCCATATTTACTTCAGAAGAAATATCAAAAGATGGCATATAAAATCTCCTTACTTGATCTATTTATTCGAAATGACAAACATAGTGAAGCGTATCTGTTGTTTCAATTTCAAATGATGAATTTGCTGGCACAGAAAACTTTTGATCTTCTTTATATTCACTCCAATCAGATGCACCTTTTAACTTAACACGGCAATGTCCTGCAAGAATTTCCATAACCTCGGCTGCTTGTGTATTAAAAGTTAATGAACTGGGAAAAATGACGCCAATTGTACTTCTTGTCCCATTTGGAAGAAGAATAGTGTGACTGACACATTTACCATCAAAATAAATATTTGCTTTTTTCTTTACACTTACATTATCAAATTGAGCCATTTGGATTCACCTTATTTTTTAATTTTTCCTGCGATTCTCATTCTTAAAGCATTGAGTTTAATAAAACCTGCTGCATCTTTTTGATCATATGCACCTTGATCATCCTCAAATGTTGCAATCGATGTATCAAAAAGAGAATTTGTAGCACTATCTCTTCCAATGACACTCACATTACCTTTATATAGTTTTAACTTAACCCAACCATTCACATTATTTTGGGTATGGTCGATCAGTGTTTGCAAAGCAAGTCTTTCAGGACTCCACCAATAGCCGTTATAAATTAATGAGGCAAATCTTGGCATTAACTCATCTTTTAAATGAGCAACTTCACGATCTAAGGTAATAGATTCAATTGCGCGATGAGCTTTTAAAAGAATTGTCCCACCGGGCGTCTCATAGCAACCACGCGATTTCATCCCTACATATCGATTTTCTACCAAATCTAATCTTCCTATACCATGCTTACCACCTAATTGATTAAGCGCAGCTAAAAGTTCATGCGCCTTCATAGCTTTGCCATTAAGACTTACCGGATCCCCTTTATTAAACTGAATCTCAATTGTCTCAGACTCATTAGGGGCCTTTTCAGGGCTCACAGTCCATCGCCACATATCTTCTTCAGGGGCAGCACCAGGATTTTCTAAATGACGCCCTTCGTAAGAAATATGCAATAGATTGGCGTCCATACTATAAGGGCTGCCACCTTTTTTATGTTTCATCTCGACTGGAATATTATTTTTTTCTGCGTACTGAAGTAATTTTTCTCGGCTCAGCAAGTTCCATTCGCGCCATGGCGCAATAATTTTGATATCAGGATTAAGCGCATACGCTCCTAATTCAAAACGAACTTGATCATTGCCCTTGCCAGTGGCGCCATGAGAGATAGCATCTGCATTAGTTTTTTTAGCAAGTTCAATTAAGCGTTTAGCAATGAGGGGTCTTGCAATGGATGTCCCAAGCAAATATTCACCTTCATAAATTGTATTCGCTCTAAACATCGGGAATACAAAATCTCTTACAAACTCCTCTTTTAAATCCTCAATAAATATTTCTTTAACGCCAGCTGCTTTAGCTTTTTCTCTTGCAGGCTCTAATTCATCACCTTGCCCTAAGTCAGCTGTAAAAGTAACCACTTCGCATTGATAGGTTTCTTGAAGCCACTTCAAAATAACAGATGTGTCTAGACCACCTGAATAAGCTAAAACAACTTTTTTAATATCACTCATTTTTCATTTTTCCTAATAATAGGTATTCCATCAATGCCTTTTGAACATGAAGACGATTTTCCGCCTCATCCCATACAACGCTTTGAGGACCATCAATTACTTCAGCAGTCACTTCTTCACCTCGATGTGCAGGTAAGCAGTGCATAAATAAAGCATCTGCTGATGCAACTGACATCATTTCTTGATCCACTTGCCAATCTGCAAAGTCCTTTAAACGCTCTTCATTTTCAGATTCAAAACCCATACTTGTCCATACATCAGTTGTAACAATATCAGCATCTTTTGCAGCATCCATAGGATCTTCAAACTCTTCAAAATGCTTATCGCCATACAAGCCTGCACGCTCAACTTCAACTTCATAACCTTTTGGTGTTGAAACATGTACATTAAAATCTAAAACTTCAGCAGCTTGCAGCCATGTATTGCATACATTATTAGAGTCACCAATCCAGGCAACCGTTTTACCTTGAATAGAGCCTTTGTGTTCAATGTAAGTAAAAATATCAGCCAGAATTTGGCATGGATGATATTCATTAGTTAGGCCATTAATTACAGGCACTCTTGAGTTTTGAGCAAAACGATCAATGATGTCTTGCTCAAATGTTCGAATCATTACAAGGTCGCACATACGAGAGATTACCTGCCCCGCATCTTCTACTGGCTCTCCCCTTCCTAATTGAGAATCTCTTGTATTTAAATAAATTGCGGAGCCACCTAATTGCTGAACACCCGCTTCAAAAGATAATCTTGTTCGGGTACTTGCTTTCTCAAAAATCATTACTAAAGTTCTATCCACAAGTGGCCAATACTGTTTATATTCTTTAAATTGTTTTTTGATCCAACTAGCTCTTGCGAAAATATATTCAAACTCTTCTCGCTTGAGATCATTAAATCTTAAAAAATGTTTTGTTTTCATAAAATGCTACTTCGTTAAAAAATTTTTAATCACTTGAGACAATCTTTCGACTAGCTCTTTTGCTTCGACTTCATTAATGACAAGTGGCGGTAAAAGACGAATGACTTTATCTGCTGTCACATTAATAAGAAGGCCTTCATCTAATGCTAATTTGGTTAAATCTCCACATGGCTGATCAAGCTCAATACCTATCATGAGACCTAAATTGCGAATCACTTTCACCTGAGGGGAATCTTTTAGATGCTTTGTAAATTCCTCATTAATCAAAGAGCCCATTTTTGACTCAT
>DOEL01000003.1 GCA_003533095.1 Methylophilaceae bacterium
CGAATCCCGCCCCTTCCGCCATATTCAATTGATTTATTTTTTAAAGATGAATGTATTACCTTTATACTAGAGATACATTACATAATTTTTTAAAGCTTGTGTACATATAATGATTGATGATTACAGAAAAGATGCTGCTGATCGCATAAAAGAGGATCTGCCGCCTCTTCCTCTGACAGCGAAACAAACAGCAGAACTCATTACATTACTTAAATCTCCAAATATTAAAGATCCTGAAATACTGATGGATCTTTTTTGCCATCGTATTCCTTCCGGAGTCGATCAAGCTGCATACATCAAAGCTGCATACCTAACTGATGTTGCAAAAGGAATTGAAATATCCTCACTCATATCACCAAAATTTGCAGTTGAATTATTAGGAACTATGGTTGGAGGATATAACGTCCAATCACTCATATCTCTTTTAGATTCAGAGCTCGCTGATGATGTCGTAAAAGTTTTATCTCATATTATTTTAATTTTTGATGCGTTTCACGATGTAAGTGAAAAAGTAAAGTCAGGTAATAAAGCCGCCATGAAGGTCATGGAGTCATGGGCAAATGGTGATTGGTTTTTAAAAAAACCAGCCTTACCAGAAGAAATTAAAGCACTAGTTTTTAAAGTAGATGGTGAAACAAATACCGATGATTTGTCCCCTGCTCAAGAAGCATGGTCGAGACCAGATATTCCACTTCATGCAAAAGCTATGTTGATTAACAAAATGCCAAACGGAATTAAGACTATACAAGAGTTAAAGTTAAGACAATTACCTATTGCCTACGTAGGAGACGTTGTTGGTACTGGGTCATCTAGAAAATCAGCCATCAATTCTGTCCAATGGCATATGGGTAATGACATTCCTTTTATTCCCAATAAAAAAACAGGGGGTATTATTTTAGGCAATAAGATTGCACCTATATTTTTTAATACTGCTGAAGATTCTGGTGCGCTTCCAATTGAATGTGACGTTAGTCAAATAAAAATGGGCGATGAAATTTTTATTAGACCTTTTGATGGTGTCATTTTAAATAAAGAAAAAAAACAAATAGCTTCATTTAAATTAACGCCTACTACTCTTTCTGATGAGTACCGCGCTGGTGGACGAATTCCTTTAATTATTGGACGAGGACTCACCAATAAAGCACGCGAATATTTTAAATTACCACCTTCCGAATTATTTATTCAAAACATCATTCCTAAAGATAGTAAGAAAGGATTTACTCTTGCTCAAAAAATAGTTGGTCGTGCATGTGGTTTACCAGAGGGATCTGGTATCCGTCCCGGAACATACTGCGAGCCGAAGGTCACAACTGTTGGCTCACAAGATACCACCGGAGCAATGACAAGAGACGAATTAAAAGAATTGGCATGTCTTGGATTTAATGCTGATCTGGTTATGCAAAGTTTCTGTCATACAGCGGCTTATCCAAAACCTGTTGATTTAAAGTTACAACATGAGCTTCCTAGTTTTATGGCTAGTCGCGGTGGAGTGACTCTAAAGCCAGGTGATGGAATTATTCATTCTTGGTTAAATCGACTATTGCTTCCTGACACAATCGGAACAGGTGGAGATTCACACACACGCTTCCCAATAGGAATTTCTTTTCCTGCTGGATCTGGTTTAGTAGCGTTTGCTGCAGCAATAGGTGCTATGCCAATTGATATGCCTGAATCTGTCCTTGTTCGCTTTAAAGGCAAGATGCAACCAGGTATTACATTGCGTGATCTTGTAAATTCAATTCCTTATGTAGCAATTCAACGTGGAGAACTAACAGTTGCTAAACAAGGTAAGAAAAATATTTTCAATGGACGTATTCTTGAAATTGAAGGATTGCCTGACTTAAAAGTTGAGCAAGCATTTGAATTTGCTGACGCATCTGCTGAAAGATCAGCAAATGGTTGCACTGTAAAACTGAATAAAGAACCAATAATTGAATATATTAAATCAAACATTGTGCTCATTCAAAATCTGATTGAACAAGGTTATGAAGACAAGAGAACTTTATATCGTCGTATGAAAGCTATGGAATCATGGTTAGAAAATCCAAAGCTTCTTGAAGCTGATCATGATGCAGAATATGTAAGTGTCATTGAAATTGATTTGAATGAAATTAAAGAGCCACTTATCGCTTGTCCTAATGATCCTGATAATATTAAAACCCTTTCTGAAATTTCTGGAAATAAAATTGATGAGGTCTTTATCGGAAGTTGTATGACGAATATAGGACATTATCGAGCTGCAGCAAGAATTTTAGATGATACAAAAACACTTCCAACTCGATTATGGATTGTTCCACCAACACGTATGGATGAAACCGAACTTAAAAAAGAAGGAGTCTATAACCTATTTAAGCAACTGGGAGCAAAAACCGAAGTTCCTGGTTGCTCACTTTGCATGGGTAATCAAGCTAGAGTCGAGAATGAGGCACACGTTTTTTCAACAAGCACGCGTAATTTTGATAACCGTATGGGTAAGGATGCTCAAGTTTACTTAGGCTCAGCAGAGCTTTCTGCAATTTGCGCTGCTCTTGGACGGATACCATCACATAGAGAGTATCTAGAAATTATGAAAAAAAAATTGAAAGATACCGAATTAATTTATCGCTATTTAAATTTTAATCTTATGCCGGACTACATTCCTAAAAAAGTTATCGAGATTACAGAAGTTTAATTAAATTCATATGGTACATATTCGATCTCAAGATTTTATTCAAAGCATTTCAAATGCTTTGCAATATATCTCTTACTATCATTCCTCTGATTTTATTAAAGCAATGACATCAGCATATCGCAATGAACAATCTATTCCCGCTAAAGATGCCATGCTACAAATTCTCACAAATTCCAAAATGAGCGCCTTAGGTCATCGTCCAATGTGTCAGGATACAGGCATGGTTGTGGCCTTTATTGAGGTCGGTATGCAAGTTCAATGGGATAGTAACCAATCGATTGAAGAGATGGTCAATAAGGGTGTATCTCATGCTTACTTGAATCGAGATAATCCATTGCGCGCCTCCATGGTCAGTGATCCAGCGGGTAAAAGAATTAATACCAAAGATAACACTCCAGCAATTACACATGTCAAACTTGTTCAAGGAAATAAAGTGACTGTTTCAATTGCCGCTAAAGGTGGGGGTTCTGAAAATAAAGCACAATTTGCAATACTAAATCCTTCCGATAGTATCGTTGATTGGATACTAGAAAAAATTCCACAAATGGGGGCAGGTTGGTGTCCTCCTGGTGTTTTAGGAGTTGGGATTGGAGGTTCAGCAGAAAAAGCAATGCTATTAGCTAAAGAAGCATTAATGAAGCCGATTGATATTCAGGATTTGATTAATCGAGGACCGAATACACGCATTGAAGAATTAAGAATTGAACTTTATAACAAAATTAATGCGCTTGGTATTGGAGCTCAAGGATATGGTGGATTGACGACTGTGCTGGATGTGAAAATTCAAGATTATCCATCACATGCAGCATCTTTACCCGTTGCCATTATTCCAAATTGTGCTGCAACAAGGCATGTTCACTTTGAATTAGATGGCAAGGGAGAAGCAGATTTTGTACCTCCTAATTTAGATTTATGGCCTAAGGAGTCATGGTCACCTCATACTAATGTTAAGCATATTGATCTTCAAAAAATTACAAAAGAAGATATAAAAAATTGGAAAGTTGGAGAATTGTTATTACTCTCTGGAAAACTTCTTACAGCGCGGGATGCTGCCCATAAAAAAATTGCAAAGCTTTTAGATTCATCCGAAAAACTGCCAGTCAATTTTACGAATAGATTTATCTATTATGTTGGACCTGTTGATCCTATTTTAAATGAAGTTACTGGACCTGCTGGCCCGACAACTGCAAATCGAATGGATCAATTTTTAGCCATGATGTATGACTTAGGAATAATG
>DOEL01000062.1:0-1253 GCA_003533095.1 Methylophilaceae bacterium
TGGCTAAGATATGCCGTCAGTCGATTTGAAGACTCTGATGTTTTTTTTGGTCATGGCACTTCTAATGCATATGACGAAGCTGTCTGGATTATTTTTGGTTTTCTTCGCTTACCTCACGACACAATAGAAAATTTTTTAGATGCTCACTTAACGAGCAAAGAAAAAAAAGATTTATTATTTTTAATTGAAAAAAGAATTAAAGATAGAATCCCAACTGCTTATCTTCTTAATGAAGCTTGGTTAAGAGATTATAAATTTTATGTAGATGAACGCGTTATCATTCCAAGATCTTTAATAGCTGAATCATTAAGTGAAAATCTGTACCCGTGGGTCAATGATCCTGAAGAAATATATAGCGCTCTAGATTTATGCACGGGTAGCGGTTGCCTAGGCATCATGATGGCTCACAGTTTTCAGAATGCTACGATTGATCTTGTCGATTTATCAGAAAAAGCACTACAAGTAGCTGAAATCAATGTTAATCATTATGGATTGCATGATCGCATTGAGTTAATTCAATCTGATTTATTTAATGCATTAAATGAAAAAAAATACGATCTTATTATTTCGAATCCCCCTTATGTAAATCAAACTTCGGTTGATAGCTTCCCTTTAGAATTTTTAAAAGAGCCTAGCATGGCTTTGGGAAGTGGGGAGGATGGTTTAGACCACACAATTAGGATTATTCAGGAAGCAAAACGTTATCTTAATGATGGGGGTATGTTGATTGTTGAGATTGGTCACAACAAAGATGTCTTGTTGAAAAAATTTCCAGAGATTCAATTTCAATGGCTCGATGTTTCTTTAGGAAATGACTTTGTGTTTATGCTAGAAAAATCTCAATTGCCTGATTAAATTTTTTTAATATCAGAAGCACTTCGAATTCTTCTCTTAACTGGTTTTCTTTTAATTTTTTTAATTTTCTTATCTAGCATGGTCTTACGATCAAGTTTCACTTTTGGTGCATAAGGTGATGGATGTGCATGTTTTTTTCGTGCTTTAACTTTATTGAGGCTTTCATTGCGACTCACCATTGAAAAAGGCATATCCAGCCACTTTAAAATCTTCTCAACTTCTTTCACTTCAAGCTCTAACATCATGCCTCTTTTAACACGAGATGGAAGTGAAACAGGTCCAAATCTGGTTCGAATAAGACGGCTCACTGGCAAATTAAAATATTCAAACAAACGTCTGACTTCTCGATTTCTGCCTTCCATCAGTATGACCTGATACCAGCGATTAGCTCCCTCACC
>DOEL01000062.1:1632-8925 GCA_003533095.1 Methylophilaceae bacterium
ACAGCATATTCACGTTCAATTTCAAATTTAGGGTGCATGAGACGATTAGCGAGATCCCCCGAAGTGGTAAACATAAGAAGCCCTGAGGTATTTATATCGAGACGTCCTATCGAAATCCATTTTTCATTTTTAATTCTAGGTAACTTTGAAAATACTGTAGTTCTTTTTTGCGGATCACTTACCGAAACAATTTCGCCTTCAGGCTTATGATAAATAAGAATTTTAGGAAATTTTAAATCAAAGAAAAGATGGGCCGTTTTTCCATCAATCTTAATGATGTCATGCTCATGAATCAATTGACCTAAAGTTGCTGGACTGTCATTGACATACACACGACCCGCTTCAATATATTTTTCCATTTCTCGCCGAGATCCCATGCCAGATTGAGCGAGAAGTTTATGTAAGCGCTGTGTTTTCGATGCACTTGCTGCCTTGGTATTTTTGCTTAAATCTTGATCTTGTGAACGCATAAAGTAATTAAGTCATCCATGACTTAACGTTAGACATTCAAAGGAATTTCATTCTGGAGAAAACTTTCAATATCAGGAAGCTCGGACAAAGATCTTAAATTAAAGTCGTTGAGAAAATGTTTTGTTGTCGCATATAAAGAGGGTCTTCCAGGCACATCTTTTTGACCAATTACATCAATCCAATCTCTTTCTTGAAGCTGTCTAATGGCATTGGGGTTGAGAGCAACACCTCTAATTTCTTCAATCTCGCCACGTGTAACCGGCTGCCTATACGCCACAATTGCCAATACTTCCATTACCGCACGACTATATTTAGCTACTTTTTCAGGGCTTAATCTCATAAGGTAACTTGCATATTCTTCTTTCGCTTTAAAACGATAGCCTGAAGCCACAAGCACTAGCTCCATAGTACGATCTTGCCATTCTGTTTTAAGCTCATCTAGCAACATTCTTAATGTTGAACGTTCAATTTTTTCAGAAAATAATTTTTGTAAATCATCTAAAGATAAGGGATTGGCACTTGTTAGCAGTGCTACCTCTAATATTTGTTTAATTTTTGATATGTTATTTAAATCGGTCATGTCTTAATTGATTTGTAATTTAATGTAGATAGGGGAAAAACTCTCTTGCTGAGTAATTTTAATAAGTCGCTCTCTTGCTAATTCTAATATAGCTAAGAAACATACAACCAATTTCTGAATTCTATCTTTAGTCACATCAAAGAGTGATGAAAACTCAATAAATTCTTCTTCTTGAAGTTTTCTTAAAATCATAGTCATATGCTCTCTCACAGAGAGCTCACTTCGAGCCACTTTATGTGCTTCAAAATGTTTTGCGCGATTTAAAATATTTTTCCATGCTGCAAATATTTCATCAATCGACACATCAGGATAAGTAATCTTTGTAATTTTTTCAAAGTAAGCATTAGCTACAAAAAGATCAACGCCCACTTGTGGCATTTGTGTCAGTTTTTCAGAGGCTATTTTAATGAGTTCATATTCCATGAGTCTTCGCACAAGTTCAGCGCGAGGATCTTGCTCTGTATCTACTTCAGCAGTTTTCTTGGGTAACAGCATTCTTGATTTAATTTCAATCAAGACAGCCGACATAAGTAAATAATCTGCAGCTAATTCAAGTTTAATTTCTTTCATTTTCTCAACATAATCCATGTACTGAGTGGTTAAATCAGCCATAGGAATATCGAGAATATCTAAGTTATGTTTTCTAATGAGGTATAAAAGAAGATCGAGTGGCCCTTCAAAAGCTTCTAAGTAAATTTCAAGCGCATCGGGAGGAATGTAAAGATCCTGAGGTAATACCTCAATATTCTCTCCATGAATTTTTCCAATTGTCGCTGTTTGTGCTTCTTGATTCATTAGTAATCTAACCCCATAGCTTCTCTGACTTCTCGCATCGTTTCTCTTGCTAATTTTCTCGCTTTTTCACAACCTTCTGCCACGATATTTTTTACAAGATCAGGATCTTCAATGTAATGTGAAGCTCTTTCTTGAATTGGTTTTAATTCTTTATTGATTGCTTCTATCACAGGTTGTTTACACTCAATACATCCTATTTTAGCTTCTTTACAGCCTAATTCGACCCAAGACTTTACCTCATCATTTGAGTAGACTTGATGCAATTGCCATACGGGACAATGTTCTGGATTGCCTGGATCGTTTCTTCTGACACGCGCAGGATCTGTTGGCATAGTTTTAATTTTTTTCTCAACAGATTCAGGAGGCTCTCTTAAAGCAATTGTATTGTTATAAGACTTGGACATTTTTTGACCGTCTAAACCAATCATTTTTGATGCGGGCGCTAATTTATACTCAGGCTCAACTAGAATCATTTTGCCACCCCCTTCTAAATAGCCTAACAACCTTTCTTTGTCGCCTAAACTTAGCCCTTGATGTTCTTCGATTAATACGCGCGCTGAATCTAGGGCTTCCTCATCCCCATTTTCTTGATACGCTGTTTTCATTTCCATATAAAGACTGCTTTTTTTAGAGCCTAATTTTTTTATCGCTTCTTCAGCTTTTTCAACAAAGCCAGCTTCTTTGCCATAAAGATGATTAAAGCGCCTTGCAATTTCACGTGTAAATTCAATATGAGGAATTTGATCTTCACCCACAGGGACTTGCGTTGCCTTATAAATTAGAATATCTGCGCTTTGCAATAATGGGTAGCCTAAGAATCCATAAGTCGATAAATCTTTAGAAGATAATTTTTCCTGCTGATCTTTATAAGTTGGAACTCTTTCTAACCAACCCAGAGGCGTAATCATAGATAATAAAGTATGAAGCTCAGCGTGCTCAGGCACTTTAGACTGAATAAAAATAGTTGCTGTTGCTGGATCAACACCTGCCGCAAGCCAATCTACAACCATCTCCCAAACGTTCTCTTCAATAATTTCAGGAGAGTCATAATGTGTCGTAAGTGCATGCCAATCTGCTACGAAGAATAAACATTCGAATTCATGCTGAAGATTAATCCAATTTTTGAGTACTCCATTAAAGTGTCCTAAATGAAGATTGCCCGTAGGTCTCATGCCAGATATAACGCGCTCAATAGCCATAACCTATGCTTTCATCCTTAAGCAAATATCCATAAAATTAAACTTTGACTAATTTGGATCAAAGGAAAAATTATCAAATCAAGAAGATGAGTCATTAATAAAATTATCAAAATTAAAAAGCCATATCGCTCAACTTGCGCGTACTTATATGCAAGTTGATTTGGTAATAAACTCACGGCAATTCTTCCACCATCAAGCGGTGGAAGTGGAATTAAATTCAACACCATTAAAGATAAATTAATGCTCATGCCTGCAATACCCATTTGCTGAACAAATAAAGACATTGATTCTGGAAAGTATGCGCTGCGCCCAAATAAAATCGCCCAAAAAATCGCCATCATTAAATTTGAAAAAGGGCCAGCAGCCGCTACCCAAAGCATATCTTTTTTAGGATGGCGTAAATTCATAAAATTGACTGGAACAGGCTTAGCCCACCCAAACAAAATACCACCTAATAGTACTGTTAACGCCGGAAGAATAATGGTACCAATTGGGTCGATATGCCTAAGTGGATTTAAGCTAATTCTGTTTTGGTTATAAGCAGTCAAGTCTCCAAAATGCTTTGCGGCATAGCCGTGAGCTGCTTCATGAACTGTAATCGCAAAGATGATGGGAAGCGCGTAAACGGTAACTTTTTGTATAGCGGTTAATTCCATATATAGAATGTCATTCTATTTGAATATTCTTACATTCAATCAAGAAATATGTGGTTTTTAAAAAAAATTTAGTTCAGTAAAGCATTGACTTCATTCCAACTTTTCCATATCGGAACGCAGGTTTCAGGAAGTTTGGGTAAAGACCCCATCTCCTTATAAGAAATTCCTGGGCCGTGATAGTCAGAACCGATCGATGATAGAAGTTCAAACTTATCTGCAATTCTTGCAAACTTTAAAGAATCCTCAGTCGTATGACTTCCTGAAATAACTTCGATCCCTTGACCTCCTAATGCTTTAAATTCATTTAAGAATGCTAAAAGATTATTTTTACCTAAATCATATCGAGCAGGATGAGCAATAGCTGCAATACCACCACTTTCATGAATCCATCCTAGCGCATTTTCTAAACTCGTCCATGTGTGTTCAATAAAGCCCGGCTTACCTTTTACAAGATAATTTTTAAATACGGTTCTCACATCCTTAGCATGGCCTGTTTCAACTAAAAATCTTGCAAAATGTGTTCGGCCAAGGATGCCTGATTTTGCATATTTTAATGCGCCTTCCAAACTATCTTTAATGCCTACTTGATCAAGTGCATGCGCCATTTGTTTTGCTCTTTCAAAGCGCCCTTCTCGAATAGAAGCAAGCCCTTGTAATAAGGTCTTATTTTCTGAATCCACATTTAACCCAACAATATGAATCGTCCCCCTTTTCCATGTCACTGAAATTTCTACGCCATGAATTAAATGGATACCTAATAATTTTGCTTCTGAGGTTGCTTCTTTTAATCCCTCTACATCATCATGATCTGTTAAAGAAAGCACTTTAATGCCTTTAGCATGCGCGTGTTGTACAAGGGCAGTTGGACTTAATAAACCATCAGATATAGTAGAATGTGAATGAAGATCAATCATGGGTATAGCTGCTTCAATATGAGATACCATAGTATCAGATAGTCTAGACTTTAAGATAATTTACAAAAACCTTGAGGTAATTTTATAAAATGAAATTTCTATTCGATCTCTTTCCTGTCATTCTTTTTTTTATAGCATATAAATTTTCAAATATTTATACCGCAACATTGGTGGTCATTGCTGCCACATTTTTTCAAGTAATCTATAGCAAGCTCATGCATAAAAGAGTAGATAAATTACTCATATTTAATGCGGTATTGATCAGTATCTTAGGCGGTACCACTTTATGGCTTCATGACGCAAATTTCATTAAATGGAAACCAAGTATTTTGTATTGGCTGCTATCGGGTGCACTTTTATTTTTTCAATTTTTTAAGAAAAAAAATCTTGTTAAAAATCTCATGGGGCAACAAATTCAATTGAATGAAAAAACTTGGAATCAAATCAATATGACTTCCGCAATATTTTTTGGTGGTTTGGGTGCACTTAATCTTTATGTCGCATTTAATTTTTCAGAAAGTACTTGGGTCAATTTTAAATTATTTGGTATTACAGGATTAATCATCTGCTATGCCATCATGATTGGTATTTTGGCATCAAGAGCGAATCACAAATAATATGTTTTACGCCATTATCGCTGAAGATAAACAAAATAGTCTTAATCAAAGATTAGCTTTGAGACCAGAGCATTTAGCACGTATTAAAATATTACAGGATCAAGGGAAGCTTCTTCTCGCAGGACCTTTCCCTGCTATCGATGCGATCGATCCTGGTTTAGATGGCTTTTCGGGAAGTCTCATTGTGGCTGAATTTACCTCGCTCGATGAGGCGATACGTTGGGCACATGAAGATCCTTTTTATATATCAGGTGTTTACGCTTCTGTTGAAGTAAAACCTTTCAGAAAAACACTACCTTAAATATTCATGTTGGAAGATCTCATTAAAGAAAGGTTGGCATTTTTAGAGCCTTCACATTTAAGTCTTAAAGACTTAAGTGATCTTCATAAAGGGCATAGCGGCAATACAGGTGGAGGCCATTTCAATTTAGAAATCACAAGTTCGCATTTTTTAGGAAAATCAACGATAATGAGACATCGCATCATTTACGAAGCGCTTAAAGATTTAATTCCTCAAAAAATTCATGCATTAAGTATCAAAGCTGATTTGCCTTAAGGAATCACTCTTCAATATTAATTACCAGGGAGCTTTATGTTTTCTTTTATCAAAACCTTAGTTTTTGTTTTACTGATTCAGCTTGGAATTTTAGCGCAAGCTGCCGATTTAAATATTACGGTGAATGGCAAGCCTATCAAAAAGAATCTTTATGATTTTGTAGTGAAAGATCTCACAAGTCGCGGCCAAAAAATGGATGACAATCTTAACAATATGATTGTAAATCGCATGATTGCAATGGAACTCATTAATCAAGAAGCAGAGAGAACGGGGCTGAGTAAAGACGCAAACTATCTTCTAAAAGAGGAGTTAGCGCGAAAAGAAATGCTATACAACACCTTCTTACAAAACTACGTACAAAAGAATCCTATCTCAGAGTCTGATATTAAAGATGCTTATGAACAATACAAAAAAGATTTAGGCACGCAAGAATTCAATGCTAAACATATTCTTGTTGCAAGTGAACAAGAAGCAAAAGATATCATTACTGAACTTAACAAAGGCGGCAACTTTACTAAACTTGCTAAAGATAAATCAAAAGACCCCGGTTCAAAAGATAAAGGCGGTGATTTAGGTTGGTTCCCAGCAAATACAATGGTTAAACCATTCGCTGATGCGCTTATGTCCCTTAAAAAAGGTAACTTCACAACAACACCTGTGCAAACACAATTTGGTTGGCATGTAATTAAACTAGAGGACACGAGAGCACTCCAAGCACCTGAGTTTGATAAAGTTAAAGAAGGTTTAGCTAAAACACTTCAACAAAAACAACTTGATAAACTTGTTTTAGACCTTAAAGCAAAAGCGAAGATTGTAGATAATCGTAAATAAGAAAATTCAATCTTAGAAACCATATAAAGCCTGCGCTACGCAGGCTTTTTTGTATATAATAATAAGAATCATTATCATTTAGATAGCTATGACTACCTTACTCGAATTATCAGAAGGCCAAAGTGGCTTTATCCATAAGCTCGCCATGGATCGCTTTCTTATTCAAAGACTTCATGCCATGGGGTTGAAACACGGCAAAAAAATCACTGTCCTTAGAAAAGCTAGGTTTAAAGGTCCTTTTCACGTCATGATTGATACGACTGAACTCATGATCCGAGAACACGAAGCATCGCTCATTCACATTAATACAACTCCCCTATGAAACGTATTGCCCTCTTAGGTATGCCGAATACGGGCAAGTCGACCCTGTTTAATCGCTTAAGCGGATCATCGGCACGCGTAGGTAATTGGCCTGGTATTACCGTAGATTTACACGCAGTCAAAACATTATTAGGCGGTCATATGGCTGAACTGGTCGATCTTCCCGGCATTTATGATCTTCAAGGCTTATCCGAGGACGAAAAAATTGTTCAAAGCTTCATCAATCACAACAAAATTGACCTAGCGATTGTTGTCTTATGCAGCGCTCAAATTGAACGACAACTTTCATTGTTATTACAACTTCAAAAACTTCATATCCCATGTGTTTTAGCGCTCAATATGCATGACGAAGC
>DOEL01000019.1:0-25313 GCA_003533095.1 Methylophilaceae bacterium
AATAAAAATCATTTATATGGCGAAGCTTTAAAAATAAAAAAAGATGACTAAAACCCTAACAATTACGAGTCCAGATGATTTTCATGTGCACTTAAGAGATGATGCGCTCATGGCGGCAGTAGCGCCTTACACGGCTAAACAATTTAAAAGAGCACTTGTGATGCCTAACTTGAAAACACCTATTACAACAGTCGATCAAGCACTTCAATATGAATCAAGAATTAAAAAGAGTTTAAAAAGTGAGAGTCACTTTCAACCTTTAATGACTTTATACCTTACAGATAAAATTTCGCTCGATGAAATTAAAAAAATACCTAAGCATAAACAAATTATTGGGATTAAATATTATCCAGCGGGTGCTACAACTAATTCTGATTCAGGCGTAAAAAATATTGATGATCGATATGATGTTTTTGAGCTTATGGAGAAATTAGATGTTCCACTTTTACTTCATGGAGAAGTAGTAGATCCAGCAGTTGATATTTTTGATCGAGAAAAAGTATTCATTGATCAGCATTTATTAAAACTACACAAAACATTTCCTAACCTGAGGATTGTGTTTGAACATATCACAACAAAAGATGCTGCAGATTTTGTTTTAAACAGTTCCAAAAAAATTGCAGCAACGATTACACCACAACATCTTTTGTTAAATAGAAATCATATGCTTTTAGGCGGCATTAATCCTCATCATTATTGCTTACCTGTCTTAAAAAGAGAGATACATCGACAAGCACTTTTGAATATAGTGGCGTCAGGTAACACACAATTCTTTTTAGGAACGGATAGTGCCCCCCACGTAAAATCTGCTAAAGAAAATGCTTGTGGATGTGCAGGTATTTTTTCTGCGGTAAGCGCGATTGAGCTTTATACCGCAGTATTTGATGAGCTCAATGTGCTCGATAAATTAGAAGGATTTACAAGTTTTTATGGTGCTGATTTTTATGGGCTAGAAAGAAATCAATCATCAATCACTCTTGTTAAAGAAGATTGGATTGTTCCTGAGAAAATTACTTTAGGTGAGGATGCAATCGTTCCGCTTTATGCAGGAAGAAAAATTTCTTG
Source organism: Methylophilaceae bacterium (assembly GCA_003533095.1). Lineage (GTDB taxonomy): Bacteria > Pseudomonadota > Gammaproteobacteria > Burkholderiales > Methylophilaceae > Methylopumilus. The sequence goes on from DOEL01000019.1 coordinate 1,066, forward strand.
GCGATTAGTTTAGTAATTTGTAAACGTTTAAGAGTAAAAAAGTTCGCATCACGAGATGTGTTAAAATTTGCGTGAAGCTGACTAGACAGTCGCTGCTTGTTAACTCAAGGAGAGGAAAGTCCGGGCTCCAAAGAGCGGAGTGACGGCTAACGGCCGTACGTTGCGAGACGAGGAATAGGGCCACAGAGACGAGCGTATTTAGTTACGGTGAAACGCGGTAACCTCCACTCGGAGCAAGGTCAAATAGGGTAGTAATAGCACTGCTCGTGTTGCTACCGGGTAGACTGCTTGAGTGCATGAGTAATCATGCGCCTAGATGAATGACTGTCCACGACAGAACCCGGCTTATCGGTTGGCTTCAATTTTTTTCTTAAAAATTCCTTGTTTTATTCTTCCAAACCCTTGTCAGATATGAAAAAACCTTCAAAAAAGAGCTTGCACAGCTCTTTTTTATTATCTATAGTGTGATTAGTGGAAAAAAGTGGTTTTTTGTGGGAAATTTCTAAGTAGAACTAAGGGTATTTAGTAATTTCCCACTTTTTTTGAATTGCATAACTGGGCCAGGAATTATGTTTAGAGGCGCTAATCTCTTGAATATTGATGCTAAAGGCAGGATGGCTATGCCGACAAAGCATCGTGAGGTTTTGCTCGTCCAATCTTCAAGCGACCTAGTTATCACAGCTCATCCTCATGGATGTTTGTTAATTTACCCGCAAATAGCCTGGGAACCTATCCAATCTAAAATTATGGCGCTTTCGAGTTTCGATAAAAAATCGAGCGCTTTACAAAGATTACTCGTGGGTTATGCAGAGGATATATCGCTTGATACAGCTGGTCGACTTCTCCTGTCTCAAGTTTTGAGAGAATTTGCAAATATTGATAAGCAGGCCATGTTGGTTGGTCAAGGAAGCCATTTTGAACTTTGGGATAAAGAGGCTTGGGACAAACAAATGCAAAATGCAACACAACAGGACGTTTCTAATATGCCAATTGAACTCGAAGGATTTTCCCTTTAATGATGCACATTAATTTAATGATTCATGAATCAAGCCCAACGTAATTTAAAACATGCGCACATTACTGTCCTTTTACATGAAGCGGTTGAGCATTTAGTTTTAAAGAAAGATGGCGTCTATGTGGATTGCACTTTTGGACGAGGTGGCCACAGTAAATTAATTTTAGAAAAGTTAAATGAGGAGGGCAGGTTAATCGCGATCGATCGGGATAAAACTGCATATGAGGAAGGTTTAAAAATTAAAGATGCGAGATTTGAAATCGTTCACGCGCATTTTTCAGAAATTGATGAAGTGTTAGAAGCAAAAGGTATATCTAAAGTAGATGGTGTGCTTCTTGATTTAGGGATCTCATCTCCTCAAATTGATGAAGGCGATCGCGGATTTAGTTTTAGATTTGATGCTTATCTAGATATGCGAATGGATCAAACGAAAGGCGTAACTGCAGCCGAAGTCTTAAAAAATATTGAACAAAAAGAATTAGAAAAAATTTTAAAAGAATATGGTGAAGAAAAGTTTGCTAGAAAAATTTCGAATGCAATTATCAGAGAACGAGAAGAAGTAGGTTCGATTGAGACGACAAAACAGCTTGCAAAAATTGTAGCAGACCATATGCCTAAAAAAGAAGTTGGACAAGATCCTGCCACGAGAACATTTCAGGCATTGAGGATCTATGTCAATCGCGAACTAGAAGAGCTGCAAGAAGTGTTACCGAAGATTTTAGCTCGATTAAAAACGGGCGGCATGATGGTAGTAATTAGTTTTCACTCACTCGAAGACAGAATTGTGAAGCAGTTTATTAATGATGAAAAAAATAGAGATAGGCTACCTTCTAATTTTCCAATTAGAAATGAGGACTTGCCGAAGCCTCGATTAAATATTGTGACGAAACCTATTAGACCTAGTGAAGAAGAGGTGAAATATAACCCAAGGTCAAGAAGCGGCATCATGCGAGTTGCAGAGAGAACTGCTTATTAAATGACTAGAACAAATTTTATTTTGTATTTTGTCATCCTAATTATGGCGCTCGCCAAAGTTAATGCTGAGCACCAATATCGAAAATTATTTTCTGAGAATGAACATCAAAAAGACATTGGTCGGCAACTAGATTTGGAATATAGCCAGTTGCAATTAGAACAAAGCACTTTGTCTATGCATTCGAAGATAGACGAAATTGCAAAAAAATCATTAAAAATGAAAGAGCCAGACCCTAAAAAAATAATTATGTTGGAGCAACATTGAGTTTATTTATAAACAATAAAGTAGAAAAAACATTCTTCGAATTATCTGGTGTTCGACGAAGATGGATATTGATTTTATTTTTAGCGGGATTTTTAACGCTTATTGTTCGTGCTCTATATTTGCAGGGGTTAAATAAAAATTTCTTGCAAGAAAAGGCGACCGCAACGAGCAATCGTATTCTCTCCCTCGCTGCTGATCGCGGGAAAATCACTGATAGACACGGCAATATTTTGGCGCTGAGCACGCCTGTCGTCTCAGTTAATGCTAATCCAAAAATTGCAAAAGTTAAAATGACTAAAGAACAAAGGACTCAATTAGAGGCGATTCTCAATTTAACGAGTGCTGAAGTGGATGACAAAATATTTAATAGTACTAGAGAAAATGTATATCTTAAAAGGCGAGTACCACCTAACGATGCAGACCAACTTAAAGGGTTAAAGATACCTGGTATAAGTTTTGAGAATGACTTCCAAAGATTCTATCCGGCTGGTGAAGTGACAGCTAATTTAGTAGGTTTCACGAGCATGGAAAATGTGGGTATGGAAGGTATTGAAAAAGCACAAAACAGATCGCTTTCGGGTGTTGCAGGTCGAAGAAAAGTATTAAAGGATAAGCTTGGTCGTTTTGTTGATGATATTGATGATATTAAATTGCCGCAAGAAGGTAATGACGTAACTTTATCTATTGATCGAAGAATTCAATATTTAACCTATAGAGAATTAGCAAAATCGATTGAAGAGCATAAAGCACTAGCAGGATCAGCCGTCGTCATTGACGCCAAAACAGGCGAAATTTTAGCGCTAGCTAATTTACCAACTTATAACCCAAATAATTTAAATGCCGGGAGCGGTCCTACAAGAAATAGAGCTGTGACAGATGTTTTTGAGCCGGGATCCACCATGAAACCTTTTGTCGTTTCAGCAGCTCTAGACAGTGGACTAGTGCGTCCGACTCAAAATATTGATACGTCAGCAGGATTTATGAAGATTGGATCTTTTACTATTCATGATGCACATGCAGAACCAGGACGACTATCAATGACAGTTTCTGAAGTCATTGCAAAGTCATCAAATGTGGGTGCAGCAAGAATTGGTCTTATGCAAGATCCCAAAAATCTTTGGGGCACATTAAATAAAGTTGGCTTTGGCATGAGAACGAACGTCGGATTTCCTGGTGAAGTAGGTGGTGTTTTAAGAAATTATAAAAATTGGGGGATGGTAGGACAGGCTACTGTGTCTTATGGCTATGGTGGCATTAACTTAACCTTACTTCAATTAGCGCAGTCATACACTGTCTTTGCTAATGATGGAGAATTAAAACCTATCACTTTATACAAACGAAATGAACCAGTAATGGGAACAAAAGTATTTAAGAGAGAAACAGTCAAAACTATGTTAGAAATGATGGAAGGTGTGATTGAGGACGGCACAGGGGGTAATGCTAAAGTAAAGGGTTATAGAGTAGCCGGAAAAACTGGGACAGCAGAAAAAATAACGAACGGGAAATACGAAAAAAATAAAAATATAGGTTCATTTGTAGGATTAATTCCCGCGACGAATCCTAGAATTATTATGGCAATAATGATTGATGAGCCTACTTTAGGCAGTCATTTTGGTGGTGCAGTTGCAGCGCCTGTATTTAGTAATGTGATGACAGATGTTATGAAGATACTCAATATACCTCGAGATGATAAGTTACCTAATACAGCACCACAGCTCGAGAGAGTAGAGCCTAAAGAAACGATATGAAGAATGAGTTAAAAAAAATTGGACTTCATCTCTCTGATATTTCAAATGATAGTAGATATGTAAAAAAGAATTCTCTCTTTCTTGCGTATCCTGGTTCCCATGTCGATGGAAGAAATTACATTGCTGAAGCTCTTAAAAAAGGAGCAAAAGCAATTTTGTTTGAAAAAAAAAATTTTCAATGGAATAAATCTTGGAATGTACCGCATCTTCCAATTGATGCTTTAAAAAGCAAAGAAGGTGCAATAGCACATATTTTTTTTAAAAAGCCGTCTGAAAAAATACACACCATAGGTGTAACTGGCACAAATGGAAAAACTTCATGCACCTATTGGCTTGCAGAACTTCAAAATATTTTAGGTAAAAAAACTGGGTTAATCGGTACACTCGGGTATGGCTATAAAAAACTAAAAGCACACGCTTATACAACGCCAGATGCTATTTCAAACCATCGAATCTTCAAAGAGCTTAAACTCAATCATGTGAGTTCAGTAGTTATGGAAGTTTCATCACACGCCTTGGCACAAGGACGGGTAAATAGCATTCATTTTGATGTTGCAGTATTTACGAATTTATCAAGAGATCATTTAGATTACCATCTCAGCTTTAAAAATTATTTTAATGAAAAGAAAAAATTATTTCATTTTCCATCTTTGAAAGTAGCTGTAATTAATATTGATGACGCTTATGGAAGAAAACTTAAGACATCACTTGCTAAAAAGAAAATAAAGGTAATCACCTATGGCATTAAAAATGGCAATATGCGCGCAACACACATTAACTATTCTGCATCAAGTACAACATTCAAATTACATTATAAAAAAGAAATACATGAAGTGAATATTCCTTTAGTTGGAGAATTTAATGTCTACAATATTTTAGCTGTCATTAGCGCACTTGTTGGTTCTGGTTTTGTAGTTAAAAAAATTATTAAATGTTTAGCCAATATTTCTCAGGTGCCAGGAAGAATGGAGAGATTGGGTAAAAAGTCTTCGCCAAAAATATTCATTGATTATGCGCATACACCCGATGCTCTTCAAAAAGCACTTGAGACATTAAAAGACAAGACGAAGGGTAAGCTTATTTGTGTATTTGGATGTGGTGGCAATCGAGATTCAGGTAAAAGAAAGGATATGGCATTAGCAGCATCAGAATTCGCTGATATGAGCATTGTCACTTCAGATAATCCGAGAAATGAAAATCCCAAAAAAATTATTAATGAGATTAGTAAATATATGAAAGGGTCTTTTTCGATTGAGATTAAAAGAGATAAAGCTATTGAAAAGGCAATCAAATTTGCCAAAAAAGAGGATGTGATTTTGATTGCTGGCAAAGGACATGAAAAATATCAAGAAATTAAGGGTATCAGGTATCCTTTTAGTGATCAAAAATGTGTACGAAACGCACTTAAATATTACAAGATAAATTAATGCAAATTACTTTAAATCAAATTAAAAAAATTATTGGTGGTGAATATCAGGGAGATGTGACTCTTCTTAAAAAGAAAATTAAGCGCATTTCTATTAATAGCAATGATATTCATAAAGGCGATCTTTTTATTGGTATAAAAGGTGAAAAATTTGATGGAGATCTATTTGCACTTAATGCCATTCAAAATGGCGCGATAGCAGCGATTGTTGCGAGCAAACAAGAAGTACTAAAAAATAAAATCATCGTAAAAAACGGACGTGAGGCCCTAGCAAAAATTGCTCAGTACTGGAAGGCTCAGTCAAAAATACCTTTAGTTGCCATCACGGGAAGTAATGGTAAAACAACCACAAAAGAAATAGTCGCGAGCATCTTGGCAACTCATTTGAGAAGTAAGAAGAGGTTGCTAATGAGCCAAGGAAATTACAATAATAATATTGGACTTCCATTGTCTTTATTGAATATAGAAAAGACTCAAAAGTTTGCTGTAGTTGAAATGGGTATGAATCATAAAGGAGAAATTAGTTATTTAAGCAAGTTAGCAAGACCAGATGTTGCAGTCATTACAAATATTGCTGAAGCACATATTGAGTTTTTTGGTTCTAAAAAGGGTATAGCAAAAGCTAAATCAGAAATATTTGAAGGTTTGAAGAAGAATGGTATTGCAATCATAAATCGTGATGATGAATTTTATAGTTTGATGAAAAATGCTGCTCGAACTAAAAATATTATTTCATTTGGTTTGAATAAAAAAGCTGATGTTTATTTTCTTAAATCATTGAGAAAGATTTTTCATATTCACACACCTAAAGGACAGATTAGTATTAGGTTGAAATTACAAGGTGAGCATAATTTAAAAAATGCACTTGCAGCAATTGCTGCATCCATCGCATTAAAAATCCCGCTTAAAGCTATTAAAAAAGGTATTGAGGCTATTAAGCCTGTCGAAGGAAGATTAGAAGTTAAAAAAGGTTTGAATAGCGCAACGCTCATTGATGATACCTATAATGCAAATCCTGAATCGATGAGGGCTGCGATTGATGTGTTAGCTAATCAAGAAGGTAAAAAATTTTTAGTCATTGGAGATATGGGTGAGTTAGGAAAGAAAGCCGCGCAATATCATGCTTCTATAGGGTTATATATTAATAAAAAGAAAATCACGGATATTGCGGGTATAGGGCCACTTACTAAGCATACAATTAATAAATGTAAGGGTAATGCAAAATGGTTTAGTAATAAAAAAGAATTGATTAGATACGTTAAATCTAAGATTTCAAAAGATTCATTTGTGCTTATAAAAGGATCGCGTTTTATGAAAATGGAAGAAGTGGTTGAGGGACTTATTTAAAATTCTTAAGAAAGATAAAAATTATGTTACTTGAATTATTTAAATTTTTAGCTAAAGAAATCCACGGTTTTAATGTATTTAATTACATTACATTAAGAGCGGTAATGTCGACGATCACATCCTTAATCATTTCTTTTGCCTTTGGTCCATGGCTCATTAAAAAACTTAATCAATTTAATATTGGTCAGGCAGTAAGATCTGATGGCCCCAAAGATCATCTTATTAAAACCGGCACGCCTACTATGGGTGGTGGCTTGATCTTAGTATCTATCATTGTGTCGACATTACTTTGGGCTGATATTAAAAATAATTATATTTGGGTGCTTTTGATTGTGACACTTGGATTTGGTCTTATTGGTTTTATAGATGACCTAAAAAAAGTAATTTATAAAGATCCGAATGGTATTAGTGCAGGACAAAAATACTTGTGGCAGTCCATTATAGGTCTTGGGGCTTCCATTTACCTTTGGTCTAATGCGGTTACTCCTGAACAGACTTCTTTAATCTTACCTTTTGTTAAAGACGTAAGTTTTTCAATGAGCGGACTTATTTTTATTATCTTCAGTTATATCGTTATTGTAGGGAGCAGCAATGCTGTGAATCTTACAGATGGGTTAGATGGACTTGCAATCATGCCAGCAGTTTTAGTAGCAAGTGCTTTAGGCGTATTTGCATATGTTGCTGGTAATTATGTGATTGCCAAATACTTAGGTATACCTTATATCAGTGGCGCTGGCGAATTAGCTATCTTTTGCACTGCAATGGCAGGAGCAGGGTTAGGTTTTTTGTGGTTTAACACATACCCTGCAGAAGTATTTATGGGAGACCTAGGCGCACTCGCATTGGGGGCAGCTATTGGAACCATTGCCGTAATTGTCAGACAAGAAATTGTGTTATTTATCATGGGAGGTATTTTTGTGGTGGAAACATTCTCAGTTGCCATCCAGGTGATGTATTTCAAATATACAAAATTTAAATATGGGGTTGGAAAGCGAATCTTTCTAATGGCCCCTCTTCATCATCATTATGAAAAAAAAGGTTGGAAAGAAACACAGGTTGTCGTGAGGTTTTGGATCATCACTATGATGCTTGTATTAATTGGTATTTCATCACTGAAAATTAGATGATCAATAGTTTTTACAAAAAAAGAGTTCTGTTGATTGGTCTTGGAGATACAGGGCAATCTGTATTGCATTTTCTTACTAATCAAAATTGCTTTATTAAAGCGATCGATACACGAACTAATGTTGAAGGACTTAGCGAAATTAAAACAAAGTTTAAAGATGTGGAATTTATAACAGGGCAAATGTTTCATGAGAGCATCATTAAAGATATTGAATTAATTGTGATTAGCCCTGGAGTTTCATTAAAAGAAAGTTATGTGGTAGCGGCTTTAGATAAAGGCATACCTGTCATAGGTGATATTGAAATATTTGCACAAATCAAAGAAAAAAATTCAAAGGTGATTGGCATTACTGGTTCAAATGGTAAAACGACTGTGACTTCGCTTGTAGGCGAATTATTAGAGGCATCCGGTATAACAACTATTGTTGCGGGCAATATTGGCATACCGATTTTAAATACCTTAGATGAAACGGCGCCTGAGGTGTATGTTCTCGAATTATCGAGTTACCAACTAGAAAGTACTTATTCTTTAGATCTTGAGACTGCAACTATATTAAATATCTCTGAAGATCATATGGATCGATATAGCTCCATAGATGAATATGCAAAAGCGAAATATCGAATATTTAATCATGCTAAAAAATGTATTTTAAATAGAGACGATGATTATCTTAAGCCTTTAATCAAATACGACACAATCACATTTGGGAATCATGTTGACGAGAAAAATTATGGAATTAAAAAAAATGGAAGCCAATATTTCATTGCAAAGGGAAATGTTGAAATTATTGCAGTAGAGGAAATTAGGCTCAAAGGCATTCATAATATTCAGAATGTAATGGCGGCACTCGCACTCTGCGAACCCTTTAATGTTTCCAATAACGCCATTAAAAAAGTCTTAGCCGAATTTGAAGCGCCACCTCATCGTATGGAATATGTAGATTCAATTTCAGGAATTGATTTTTATAACGATTCAAAGGGAACCAATGTAGGCGCTACAATTGCTGCGATAAAAAGTATGACTAAGCCAATTTTATTGGTCGCAGGCGGGGATGGAAAAAATCAAAATTTTAGTCCTTTAATGCATGTGACTAAAGATAAAATCAAGCATGTAGCCTTGATTGGTGCAGATGCTGAGATTATGCAAAAAGCTTTTAGTGCTGCCGCTATTCCGAATCATATTGAAAAAAGTCTTGAAGATGCTATACATAAATCTTTTGAGTTAGCAAATAAGGGCGATGTAGTTTTATTATCACCGGCTTGCGCAAGTACTGATATGTTTAAAAATTATGTAGAGCGAGGCAATCTTTTTAAAGCTTGTGTAAAGAAATTAAAAGAAAGTCATGTTAGATAAATTTTCCAATAAATCTCTTATTGACAAGCCCTCATTTGACTACGGTTTATTCTGGGTGTCTATGATATTAATTGGTATAGGGCTTGTGATGGTTTACTCTTCATCAATAGCTTTGGCTGAGACCGCTAAAAAATTTGGAAATTCTTCTTCATATTTTTTGATTAGACAAACCTTATTTATTTGTATTGGGGCAGCCGCAGGATTTATCACTTTTTTAATTCCTATTCGTTGGTGGCAAAGGGTTTCACCTTATTTATTTTTAGGAGGCTTATTTTTACTTTTGTTAGTTTTGATTCCTGGCATAGGCCATAAAGTCAACGGCAGTCGTCGCTGGCTATCACTCATAGTATTTAATTTACAGCCCTCAGAATTCATGAAGTTATTTGTTGCGATGTATGCATCTGATTATGTACTTAGAAAGTCCAAAGAAATTGGTACTTTTTTAAAGGGATTTTTGCCCATGGCTTCTGCAATTATTTTAGTAGGCCTTTTGTTAATTAAAGAACCAGATTTCGGAGCGCTTGCTGTTATTTCTGTAATTGCAGCCTTAATTTTAATTTTAGGCGGCATTAATAAAAATATTTTATTTGGACTTCTTCTAGTATCTCCTGCTGCCATTTGGGCGATTATCCATGCAGCGACTTATCGTACGAGTCGGCTAAGCTTTTTAGATCCTTGGTCAGACTCTCTAACAAAAAACTATCAATTACAACATTCATTAATGGCTTTTGGTCGGGGGGAAATGTTTGGCGTAGGATTGGGCGGAAGTGTTGAGAAATTACTATACTTACCTGAGCCTCACACTGATTTTATTTTGGCAGTATTAGCTGAGGAGCTTGGTTTTGTTGGGGTGCTTATAGTCATTGGCTTATTTTCTTGGCTAGTGATCCGCGCTTTTGGAATCGCTAAAGAAGCCATTATTAACGAAAATTATTATTCCGCACTTTTATCGCAAGGCATTGGTATTTGGTTTGGGGTTCAAGGCATTATGAATATGGGAGTGAATATGGGACTTCTTCCTACCAAAGGTTTAACTCTGCCACTTTTATCATATGGTGGAAGTGGCATATTAGCCAACATGATTGCGCTTGCCATATTACTCAGAATTGACTGGGAAAATCGAAGAGGCTTAAGAGGAATCTAACTCTGTGAATTCGCATAAAAAAATATTAATAATTGCAGGAGGAACTGGAGGACACATCTATCCTGGTATTGCAATTGCGGATTATTTAAAAGTTAAAGGCTGGTTGATTACTTGGCTTGGAACTTCCCATGGCATGGAAAATAAGTTAATCGAAAAAAAACTCTATGAAAAGGCAAATATTGATATTACTGGCATTCGAGGTAAAGGCCTTTTAAGTTGGATAAAACTACCATTTATGCTTTTAATGGCATTAATACAATGTGCAAAAGTAATTAAAAAAGAAAAACCAGATATCGTGATTGCTATGGGAGGTTATGTGTCATTTCCCGGTGGACTTATGGCTAGACTTATGGGGAAGCCACTTATTGTGCACGAACAAAATTCGATTCCAGGCCTTACTAATAAATTATTAGCAATAGTTGCAACAGAAATATATTCTGCTTTTCCAATTAAATTATTACGCGTCTCTCAAAAGATTGGTAATCCAGTCAGAGATTCTATTAGGCAAATCAAAACACCAATTCAAAGATTTAAAAATAGAAAAGGCCCATTGAGATTGCTTGTTGTAGGAGGAAGTTTGGGGGCCAAATTTTTTAACGATACGATTCCTTTAAGTATTAAAAAAATTCATCCTAAAAATAGACCAACTATTATTCATCAATCAGGTGAAAAACATTTTGAAGAATTAAAAACAAACTATAAGAAATATGGCATTAAGGCGGACTGCAGAGCCTATTTGGATCGAATTGAAAAAGTGTACGAATGGGCTGATCTAGTTATCGCTAGAGCTGGGGCTCTTACGATATCAGAGTTTTCTGCTGCAGGAATTGCTAGCATCTTGGTACCATTTCCTTTTGCTGTAGATAACCATCAATTTTATAATGCAAAATACTTAAGTGATAAGAAGGCTGCGCGACTTATAATTCAAGAGAACCTTTCACCCAAATTATTAAGCCATCTCATAAATAGCATTTCAAGAAATGAATGTTTAAGAATGTCAAAAGCCGCATTAGAAAATAAAACAAAAAAACCTGAAGAGCTTATTCATCAAGCATGTGAGCGATTAATTAAAAAATGAAACACAATATCAATCGAATTCACTTTATAGGTATTGGCGGCTCAGGTATGAGTGGTATTGCTGAGGTGATGCATAATTTAGGCTATTTTGTTTCTGGTTCCGATATTCAGGATTCGCCAGTCACAGCAAGATTAAAAGATCTTGGCCTTAAGATCTTTATTAATCATGCCGCAGATAATATTAAAGATGTTGATGTCATTGTTATTTCTTCTGCAATCGATAAAGACAACCCGGAATTAATAGCCGCTATAAAAAATAAAATCCCTATTATGCCAAGAGCAGAAATGCTCTCAGAATTGATGCGCTTTAAAAAAGGCATTGCTGTAGCCGGAACCCATGGCAAAACTACAACAACGAGTTTAATAGCTTCTATCTTGGCAGAGGCCTCAATGGATCCAACTTATGTGATCGGCGGAAGACTCTCTTCTTTGAATGCAAATGCCAAGTTAGGTAATGGAGAATATATAGTCGTTGAAGCAGATGAGTCCGATGCATCATTCTTACATTTAACCCCAGTCTATTCTATTGTGACAAACATTGATCAAGATCATATGGAAACATATGACAATGATTTTGATAAACTTAAAAAAACATATATCGAATTTATTCATCGACTACCTTTTTATGGTGTTGTAATTGTGTGTATTGACGATCCCGTTATTAAATCAATTCTTCCAGAAATTTCTAGACCCATCATTACTTATGGATTATCAAATGATGCAGATGTTCATGCAGAAGAGATTCAGGCAGACGCAGGTAAAATGCATTTTAAAGTGACCATTAAACATTCAGACGTTATTAAAACATCAATCACTTTGAATCTGCCTGGAAAGCATTATGTGAGAAATGCATTAGCAGCAATCGCTTTAGCTGATGAGCTTGAGATACCTATTTCTAAAACGATAGATGCTTTAAAACATTTTAAAGGTGTGGGTCGAAGATTCGAAACTTATAAAGATTTAATGTTTAATAAAAAATCTTTTACTCTGGTAGATGATTACGGACATCATCCTGTCGAAATAGAAGCTGTTCTTGATGCAGCGCGTGATGCTTATCCTAATAAATCGATCTATCTTGTTTTTCAGCCTCATCGTTATTCTAGAACAAGAGATTGTTTCGAAGAATTTGTAAGAGTATTACAAAAAGCAGATAAAGTACTTCTTACCGATATTTATTCAGCTGGTGAAAAAGCAATTCCAGGAGTAAGTTCTAAAGCAATAATGGACAGCATGAATAAAATCTCTAATAAGGTTTCTTTCGAAAAAGACTATACAAGATTAGCTCGAATAGCACTTCAAGATATTGATCAAGATTCGATCTTAATAGTTATGGGTGCAGGTTCAGTAGGAAAAGTAACGAAGGATATATTTAATATTTTAAACGCATGAGAAATGTATTGATTTTAAAGAATGAATCATTGAATAAATATAATAGTTGGCGCGTTGGTGGCAGTGCTGATACTTTATTCACACCTAAAAATTTAGAAGATTTAAAAAATTTTTTGAAACAAGAAAAATATTTAAAGCCTCTTACTTTTATTGGATTGGGATCAAATATTTTGGTAAGAGATGGTGGAATTCGAGGAACAGTTATTGTTATGCATGCTGCTCTTAATGAAATCCAACTAAGTGATGATGGGGTATATGCTGAAGCAGGCAACACATGTGCAAAAATTGCGAAAACTTTAGCGAAAGAGCATTATGTCGGCGCAGAGTTTTTTGCTGGTATTCCAGGCACAATTGGAGGAGCGCTTGCCATGAATGCAGGATGCTATGGCTCTGAAACATGGAATTATGTAGCCCGAGTGAATATGATCGATCAAGCGGGCAATTTAATCACAAGATCAAAAAGTGAATTTTTGATTTCCTATCGAGAGGTAGTTAAGCCCAAAATAAATGAGTGGTTTGTAGGCGCTTGGTTTAATTTTAAAAAAGATTTGGCAGCTGATCCAGAGAGCAAGATTAAGGAATATCTTAATCATAGAAAAAATACACAACCTCTTAATTGGCCCACTGCAGGTTCAACTTTTAGAAACCCCAAAGATACTTTTGCAGCAAAACTCATAGAGGAGTGTGGATTAAAAGGTTTTAGGGTGGGTAATGCAGAAGTATCTGATAAGCACGCAAATTTTATTATCAATTTGGGTGAAGCATCTGCAAAAGACATTGAAGATATTATTGAACATATAGAGGCTGAGGTATTTAAAAGAAAAGGTATTAAGCTTGAAAGGGAAGTCAAAATTTTAGGAGACTTTCTAAATTGACTAATAGCTTCGGAAAAGTGGCAGTGTTAATGGGGGGGGACTCCAATGAAAGAGCTGTCTCACTCTTAAGTGGTGATGCTGTAGTTCATGCTTTGAAACGCTTAGGAATTCAGGCAGAGGCTTTTGACCCCTCTGAAAGAGATATTGAGGAAATTAAAAACTATAGCAGAGTCTTTATAGCTCTCCACGGACGGGGCGGTGAAGATGGTTCAATACAAGCTTTTCTAAAATCGAAAAAAGTTGCGTATACAGGGAGTGACGCTCTAAGTTCATCGATTGGTATGGACAAACTCAAGACAAAATTATTATGGCGGTCACTTAATATTTCAACCCCAGATTTTTTACAAGTTACTGAGAAAACCTCCTATGTAGATATTGTCAATTCAATTGGCTCACCTTTTTTTATAAAACCAGCTAATGAGGGTTCAAGTATTGGAATTGATAAGATCAAAAACGAACAACAATATAAAGATGTTTTTTTAAAGACATCAAAAATTGATTCCAATGTAATTGTTGAAAAATTTGTTGATGGCGATGAATACACAGTGGCCATTGTTAATGATAAAACACTTCCAGTAATTAAAATTAAACCTAGCAACGAGTTTTATGATTATGAAGCTAAATATATAAAGGATGATACGCAATATATTTGTCCTTCAGGAATAGAAAAAGATAAAGAAGTATTAATAGCGCAAGAGGCATTGGAGGCTTTCCGAGTGCTTGGCTGTTCTAGTTGGGGTCGCGTAGATTTTATGATCAATCAACAAGGCCAACATTATTTTATTGAAGTAAATACTTCACCCGGCATGACAAGTCATAGCTTGGTTCCTATGGCCGCTAAAGAGATTGGTATTAATTTTGATCAATTAGTTTTAGAGATATTAAAAACTGCAGATGTTAAATAACTATTTAAAAATTTATTGGCTAGGCAATTTAGTTCTATTACTAAATATTATTTTAATTCTCTTTTTATTAAGCTATCGATTTATGCATTTCGCAAAATTTCCCATTAGAGAAATTAAAGTGATAGGACAGTATCAACATCTTGATGAAGATCAAGTTAGTATGATTTCTGATCGATTTGTAAAGGGCAATTTTTTTTCTTTAGATTTATATAGCACTAAGGAAGCGTTTACTAAATTACCTTGGATTAGAAATGTAAGTTTAAGAAGAGTCTGGCCAGACCGATTGGAAGTTTTTGTTGAGGAACATCAAGCTATAGGAAGGTGGGGTGCGATTGCTTTAGTGAATGAAAATGGTGAAATTTTTCATGGAGCTTCAGACGAAGATTTGCCACTTTTTTTTGGTCCGGAAGGAACGGAAAGCTATATAGCATTGGAGTACAAAAAAATGCAAAGTATTTTAGATAAAAAACAATTAAAAATTGCGCAAGTTTCCTTGTCTTCTAGGTACACTTGGGACATTAGAACAACTAATAATATGAAAATCATTTTAAGTAAAGATAACATCGAAGAGAATCTCAATCGCTTTATGTCTCAGTATGACAATATTTTAGCCTCAGTTAAAAGAATTGGTTCGGCTGACTTAAGATATCCCAACGGTTTTGCTATTAAAAAATCTACGGAACCCATTCAAAAAATAGATAGTGGTGAGAGGCCACTTATATGATTAAACAAAAAGAAGAAAAAAATCTCATTGTTGGTCTGGATATTGGAACATCTAAGATTGTAGCTATTGTGGCCGAGTTACAACCTGATGGATTATTGAATGTCATTGGACTAGGACAGCATAGTTCGAAGGGATTAAAAAAAGGTGTTGTCATCAACATTGATTCTACTGTGGAGGCCATTCAAAGAGCCATTGAAGAAGCGGAGCTCATGGCAAATTGTAAAATCACAGATGTGTATACAGGGATTGCTGGCAGTCATATTAAAAGCATCAATTCACATGGCATGGTGAAAATTAAAGATACCGAAGTTTCACAATTGGATGTGGATAAAGTAATTGAGACTGCTTGTGCAATAACACTCCCTAATGACCAACAAGTCCTTCATATATTAACTCAAGAATATGTGATTGATGGTCAGGAAGATGTAAGACAGCCACTTGGTATGAGTGGTATGAAATTAGAAGTGAAAGTTCATATTGTGACAGGAGCGATTGCGGCCGCCCAAAATATTGTGAAATGTATTAAGCGTTGTGGTCTTGAAGTATCCGAATTAGTTTTACAACCTTTAGCATCAAGTATGGCAGTTCTTACAGACGATGAAAAAGAATTGGGAGTATGTTTGGTAGATATTGGTGGTGGTACAACTGATATTGCAGTATTAAGGCATGGATCCATTAGACATACGGCAGTAATTCCGATTGCTGGTGATCAAATTAACAATGATATTGCAGTAGCATTTAGAACACCATTGCCATCAGCTGAAGAGATAAAAATTAAACATGGCTACGCCGCAAGAAGTTTAGCTTCAGCCTCAGAACAAATTGAAATTCCTGTGGTAGATGGAAAAGAGTCTAAAACGATCTCAACACTCTCCTTAGCTGAAGTCATTGAAGCTCGATTAGTAGAGCTTTATGAGCTTGTTGCAAGTGAGTTGAAACGAAGCGGCATGGAAGATATGATAGCTTCTGGCATTGTGATTACAGGTGGTTCATCTTTAATGAAAGGTATGGTTAATCTCGGGGAGAGTGTATTCAGAATGCCGGTTAGAGTCGGCACACCAAGAAATGTTGGTGGCTTGTCTGAAGTTGTTGATAATCCGAGATATTCGACAGGTATTGGGTTGTTGCTTATGGGAAAAGGGCAGTTAGAAAAAGAGATGATGAATCAAATTGATGGTAATTCAATAAATCAAATTTTCATGAGAATGAAAAATTGGTTTCAAGGTAACTTTTAATTCTTGGAGATAGATATGTTTGAAGTTGTTGATAGCAAATCACAAAATGCCATCATAAAAGTCATAGGTGTAGGTGGCTGTGGTGGGAATGCTATTGATCATATGATCGATAAGAATTTAATGGGCGTTGAATTCATCTGTGCTAATACCGATATGCAGGCTTTGAAAAAAAGTCGCGCAAGTCATATCTTGCAAATTGGACAAGCAATGACAAAAGGGCTAGGTGCTGGAGCTAAACCCGAAATTGGAAAACAAGCAGCTATAGATGATAAAGAAAAAATTATTAGTGCCATTCAAGGTGCTGATATGTTATTCATAACTGCAGGGATGGGTGGCGGAACAGGTACAGGTGCTGCACCCGTTATTGCTCAAATTGCGAAAGAATTAGGTATTTTAACGATTGCAGTTGTCACAAAACCTTTTTTATTTGAAGGTAAAAGAACAGCAATAGCTGCAGATGGTATTGATGAATTAGTTCAGCATGTAGATTCTTTAATTGTCATTCCAAATGAAAAATTAATGGAAGTATTGGGCGAACATATTCCGTTTTTAGAGGCCTTTAACGCAGCCAATGATGTATTACATAATGCCGTATCAGGTATTTCAGAAATTATTAATAGCCCAGGATTAGTTAACGTCGACTTTGCTGATGTGAAGACGGTAATGGGTGAAATGGGTATGGCTATGATTGGTTCTGGCGTCGCTCAAGGTGAGCATCGCGCATATAAAGCATCCCAAGCTGCGGTAGCAAGCCCACTTTTAGAGGATGTAAATTTAGTAAATGCGCGCGGTGTATTAGTAAACATTTCTGCAAGCAGTAAATTTACGCTGAAGGAATATCATGAGGTTATGGAGACAATTAAACAGTTTGCAGCAATTGATGCTACTGTAATTGTTGGTAACGTGATTGATGAAGCTATGGGAGATTCTATTCGAGTCACTGTAGTAGCAACAGGGCTAGCTCAAAATATAAAGCAGAGAATGCCTCGTATCGAGCCTAAGCCAATTACGCAAAATAGAATATCTGTGACAGAAGATGAGTCTATGAACGATGATGAGCTTAATGTGTTTAGTTCAAATGAGAATAGAGCTCAGGTTGAAATTATGAAAATGTCTGGTATGGAAGAATATGATATACCTGCCTTTTTAAGAAAAAAAGGCGAATAAGAATTAATGATTAAACAGAGAACTATTCAAAAATCTGTCCAGACTTCCGGAGTGGGTCTTCATAATGGTGAAAAAGTAATAATGACCCTCAAGCCTGCTGAAGTTGATCAGGGTATTATTTTTCGTAGAATTGATCAAAAGAAAAATCATGAGGTGAGAGTAAGTCCTGAAGCGGTGAAGGATACGAAGATGTGTTCAGCTATTGGGCAAGATACATCGCGAGTAGCAACAGTTGAACATTTAATGTCGGCATTATCTGCTGCTGGTATTGATAATATTGTGATCGAATTAAATGGCTCCGAAGTTCCAATTATGGATGGGAGTTCAATTCCTTTTATTTATCTACTTCAAACTGCAAAAATTAAAGAGCAAGATGCTCCCAAAAAATTTTTAATAATTAATGATGTGATAGAAGTTAAAGATAAGGATAAATGGGCAAGATTCGAACCCTATGAAGGATTTAAAGTTGACTTTACGATAGACTTCCCTCATCCAGTATTTAATGAGTCAACCAATAAAGTTGCTTTAGATTTTTATGATGAATCCTATGTAACCGAAATCAGTCGAGCACGAACGTTTGGATTTATGCAAGAAGTTGAATATTTAAGAGCGAATGGATTGGCTAGAGGTGGATCGCTTGATAATGCGATTGTTTTAGATGAGTATAAAATTATTAACTCAGATGGACTTCGCTACAACGATGAATTTGTGCGACATAAAATACTCGACGCTGTTGGCGATCTTTATATGTTAGGTTATTCAATCATAGGCATTTTTAAAGCATATAAATCAGGCCATGAGTTAAATAATAAATTATTACTTGCATTATTATCAAATAAAAAAAGCTGGAGTCTAACGACTTTAGATAGCAAAGATCCTAAGACTTCAAATTTGGCATCACGCTATATAAATTCTAAGAGCGAAATTTTAAATCAAGCAATAGCGGGAGTTTACCAATGAATATTTTAAGATTTTGTATCTTTTTATTGCTCGCAATATTAGTAGCTTTAACTTTTTTATATTTGAATACAAAGAATAAGAAATATATAAAGTATTTAAAGCTTACAACTAACATCACATTAATTTTGATTCTTATATTTATAATAAGAATGCTTTGAGATCATCGTGTTGCAATCAAAAAGAACAATTGCAATTTTTGGCGCTTCTGGCTTTTTAGGCTCTAGTATTGTTTTAGCCCTTAATCAATCTAATTACCGCCTTAAATTATTTTCACGAAACAAAGAAAAAATTAAATTTTGGACAGTGAATCCAAATATCCAAATATTTAACTTAAACCTTGATGATCTCACGCAAATAAAAAAAGATTTAAAAAATACAGATGCTGTCATTAACCTTTTAGGGATTCTTCATCAGTCAAAAAAAGATTCTTTTGATAAGATTCATCATCTTTGGCCAAGTTACTTAGCTAAAATTCTTAAAGACATGGGGATTAAAAGGCTTATACATATTAGCGCCTTGGGCGCAGGTGCTAAAACATCTAGTTTATATCTCAGATCAAAGGCTCTTGGTGAGACAGCATTACTTAAACAAAAAGATTTAAATTTAACTGTATTAAAACCCTCTATTATTTTTGGACCAAAAGATAGTTTTATAAATATGTTTAGGATGCTTGTGAAGTGGCTTCCTATCATTGTTCTAATATCCCCTCAATCCAAATTTCAACCGATTTATATTGAAGATGTTTCAAAAGTGATTATTAAATGTCTTTGGGATAAAAAAACTTATGGGAAAGTTTACGAACTAGGTGGTCCGCAAGTTTATTCGCTTAAAGAAATTATTAGATTAATTATTAAGTCGGAAAAAATACAACGATTCATTATTCCACTTAATAAACCTCTTTCATTTATGTTTGCATTTAGTATGGAAATGTTGCCAATAAAAATACTGACTCGAGATAACTGGAGATCAATGCAAACTGATAATATTGTAAGTCCTCAGTATAAAGCCCCTTATCAATACTCTCTTCAGCGATTAGAGCGTTATCTAGAAAATAAAAAAAGTAGAGCACCAATGCGGGCTAAATATAATTTTTACAGAAGTAAATCTGGCCGATAAATGAAAATATACCTTGTAGGTGGTGCTGTGCGGGACCAGATCATGGGCTTAGCAGTTAAAGATAAAGACTATGTGGTTGTAGGATCCACTTTTAAAGAAATGGTCAAATTAGGTTATAAGCCTATAGGTAAAGATTTTCCAGTTTTTTTACACCCCAAAACACATAATGAATACGCGCTAGCAAGAACAGAACGCAAAGTTTCGAGAGGATATAAAGGGTTTAGAATCTACGCTTCAAAAGAAGTAACTTTAGAGGAAGATCTTAAGCGTAGGGATCTCACAATTAATGCTATTGCAAAGGATGCAAGAGGTCAGTTTATTGATCCCTTTCATGGTATTAAGGATATAAAAAATAAAGTTTTACGTCATGTGAGTTCTGCTTTTGTGGAAGACCCTATTCGTGTATTGCGTATAGCTCGATTTTCTGCCCGATTTCATCAGTTTAAAATACACCCCAAAACAGAATCGATTCTCAAGCAGATTGTAAGAAATAAAGAAATAGAAGCTGTGGCATCAGAGAGAATTTGGCACGAATTATTCGTTGGTTTTTCTGAAAAAAAATCATATCTAATGATTGAAGTTCTTCATAAATGTGGGGCGCTTAAATTATTACTTCCGGAAATGAATTATATAAAGCACAAACATTCTATAAAAAAGAGTTTTGAATATGCACTCAAATCAAAATATTCCCCTGAAATTAAAGCAGCTTTATTCTTTATGTATCTCTACCCTTTAAGACTTAATGGTAGCCTTGAGGAAGAAATTTATACAAGACTATCTGTACCGAATGCAGTAAAAAAATTAACTCAAAAGACAATTTCAAATTTATCGGATTTAAAAGAATTTAAGAAACTTAAATCTCGCCAAATTTTAGATTTGATTTACAAAATGGATTTATTTAGAAATCCAGATACTTTTTCAGATATGATGAAAATCTTTGAGGCTTTTATTAGCAGCCAGCCAGCCCAATTAAAAACAGCCCAAACAACTCTGAAATCCTTAAAGAAGTATCTAAAACATCTTAATAAATTAAATCTTGCTTTAATTAGTCAGAATAAGCATGGTTTAGATATTAAAGATGCGATTTATGAGGCACGCTTGGAAGTATTAAAAAAACTTATCTAGCAGCTCTATCTCAACTGAGTAATTTTTGTAATGCGCTTGCCTACAAAAATTGTTTTTTTATTTTGCTTGGATACTAGAATTGTTTTCATACCAATTTTGTAAGCAGTTTTTAAATTAGCAAGATCATCTTCCACCATGACACATTGATGTGCTTTTTTCCCAAGTCGCCTTAAGATTTTCATGAATGCAAAGATTGATGGCTTAGGATTATATCGAGTTGACTCTATACTATAGACTGCAGAAAAATATTTTTGAATATTGAGTGATTTAATAATTGCAATTGCATAGTGAAGCGGGGCATTTGTAAAAATAATTTTTTGCCCTTTAATTTTTTTTAAAGTATTTTTCAGGCTATGGGATTGTTTTACAAATTTTGATAGCTCTTCTGCATCGTGTGTGTTAAGTAAAAATTCTTTTGGGTCAACACGGTGATTTTCCATCAAACCTTTTAAAGTTGCGCCATAAACTTTCCAATATTGATCGCGAAGTTCATGCGCATCTTGATGGCTAATTTTAAGTTTCTGCTCGACATAGGCAGTCATCGATTGATTAATACATGGAAAAATTTTTGAGCTTGCGTCGTGAAGTGTATCGTCTAAATCAAAAATCCAAATTTTAGACAATTATTTTGCCTTAATTAAAGTACCTACACCCTCGTCGGTTAATACCTCTAATAAAAGCGCATGCTGAACTCTCCCATCAATAATATGGACACTCTTGACCCCGCTTCTTGCAGCATCAAGCGCTGAACTTATTTTAGGCAACATACCGCCTGATAAAGTCCCATCTTCGACAAGTTTATCAATTTCGTTAGGTGTTAATCCAGTTAGTAGTGAACCTTTTTTATCGAGGACACCAGGTGTATTAGTTAGCAAGATTAATTTTTCTGCACTCAATACTTCAGATAATTTTCCAGCGACAAGGTCCGCATTGATGTTGTAAGTTTCACCATTTACGCCTACACCAATTGGTGCAATTACTGGAATAAAATCACCCTCATCTAGAAAATTAATGATGCTTGGGTTGATCGATGCAATCTCACCTACATGACCTAGATCTATCGTTTTTTTAGGATCTACATCATTTTGGACAACAAGTTTTTTGGCATGAATAAAATTCCCATCTTGGCCGGTAAGCCCCACAGCCTTGCCACCATGTCTATTAATGAGGTTTACAATTTCTTTGTTAACTTGTCCACCGAGAACCATTTCTACAATGTCCATGGTTTCGTTATCCGTTACTCTCATACCTTGAATAAATTCGCCTTTTTTGCCAAGTTTATCAAGGTGTTCGTCGATTTGAGGACCGCCACCATGAACCACGACTGGGTTCATGCCTACTAATTTTAAAAGCACGACATCACTTGCAAATGATTGCTTTAAATTTTCGTCCACCATGGCATTACCACCATATTTAATGACGATGGTTTTTCCAAAGAACTTTTTAATATACGGCAAAGCCTCGCTTAATATTTTGGCTTTGTGCTCAGGCTTAATGTCTTGACTCATTTTGGTACCTATAGTTTTTTAAGATTTTAAAGCTTTTTAATAAAAAATTTTGAATTTCTTTCTGGTAGGTAAGACTCTAATCTTTTTTTAGGAAGTTTTTGAATACTTTCTTCCTTAAAACCTTTTTCGATAAACCAGTGTTCAGTTCTTGTTGTAAGCGCAAATAAATATTTATAACTTTTCTCTCGGGCCATTTCTTCACAATAGCTATAAAGTTTTGAACCAAACCCTTTTGATTGGTAGTTTTTGTTAATTGCGAAGCATGCAAATTCAACATGATCGTTATATGGGTATAAAGCAGCACAACCGATAATTTTTTTGTCATGTTCAATGACAAAAAAATTCTCAATATCATGATCAATTCGCTCTTTACCTCTTTTAATGAGATAACCCCCTGCCTCTAATGGATTGATGAGTTTGTGAATACCTTTAACATCATTATGATTCGCCTGTCTAATTGTATCGAGAGCTTTTTCTGTAATTACAGTACCAACACCTTCATCTGTAAATAACTCCTGAAGAATAGCACCATCTATATGCCGATTAATTAAATGAATTTTATGAATACCTGCTTCGGAAGCTTTGATAGCAATTTCCAGAAGATCGAGTTCGTTCGAATTAATATTGATAAGATCATTTTTTTTTGGATTATTTTTTGCGATACTTTTATAGAGGTTGACAGCTTTTTCTAAAGTCATTTCGTGAAGTAACTCATTTCTTAAATTAAAAATACCATCAGAATCTATAAGAAGAATCAGTTTATCTGCTTCAAGTGCGATTGATGTTTTGAGTGCAACATCTTCCATTGTGAGATTAAACACCTCCCCTGTCGGTGAATATCCAATAGGAGATATGACAACTAATTCTTTGTTATCTAATTTTTTTTTAATCGCGGCACTATCAATTTTTCTTACTTCACCGGTATGTTGCATGTCAACGCCATCGATGACACCCAAAGGTTTCGCCGTAATAAAGTTTCCGCTAGAAACTTTAATGTCGCTTCCTGCCATCGGTGAGTTTAAAAGACTTGAAGAAAGTGTGGATTCAATATTAATTTTAATGAGACCATTGGCTTCTTTAACAGCCTCCATGGCCAAATCATCAGTCACACGAACGTTTTGCACAAGCTGGGTTGAGATTTTTTTTTCTTTAAGTTTTTGATCGATTTGAGGTCTCGCGCCATGGACAAGCACAATTTTGACGTTTAAACAGGTTAATAAATTGATGTCGTGAGAGAGTGCGGTAAATTGATCTTCATCGAGAAGCTCCCCTCCAAAAGCAATGACAAATGTTTTATTGCTAAATGTGTTGATATAGGGGGCTGCTAACCTAAACCATTTTGCAAATGTTTGGCTATCTAATTTTTGAATGGGGTTAGGGGAAGTCTTATTTTGAAAAAGACTAGATGGGGTGCAATTAAGCACTTCACATATTTTGAGTAATTGTGCTTCACTGACGTTCTGGGCACCTCTTTCTATTCTAGAGAGATTGCCAGGATCGCTTGCAATTTTTTCTGCTAATACTTGAAGGGTGAGCCCTAAAGACTTCCTTCTTTTTCTGATTGATTCGCCAAGTGACATAAGGTAATAATTTGCTTAAAACACATATTTTACATGTATTTTTTACATTAATACTATAATTTTTGCGTTTTATGCAAAATCACCCCATAAATTTTGCAAAATAGACAGAGCTACAATAGGTGCTGTTTCCGTTCTTAATATTCTTTGGCCAAAATTGATTGGGATAAAAGCATGATTTATAGCTAGGG
>DOEL01000019.1:25661-28281 GCA_003533095.1 Methylophilaceae bacterium
GATAGCTTATCTAAGTGGTTTATATTTTGTGCCTTAGATGGCGTGAGAATTAATTTTAAGTTATCTGTTTTAAGGTTTTCTTCGCTTAACCATTGGTTGAAATGAATGGGACTTAAGATGACTGGAATAGTGGCTCGCCCAGTTTGTTCACAAGCAGATATTGCAATAGTTTTCCAATGTTCCAGTTTTTTATCTGCTCTTTCCCGATCTAATTTAATGATAGATCTTTCCGTCAATAGGGGTTGGACAGTATGAACGCCAAGTTCAACAGCTTTTTGAATAATCCAATCCATTTTGTCCCCTGCTGCAAGACTTTGAGCTAATGTAATCTTTAAAAGGGATTCGTGATTGACTTCATATTGATTGATAATTTCAACGAATGTTTTATGCTTCGATACTTCTGTCACTTGTGCGACATAATCAAAACCATCTCCATTAAAAAGAGCAAATTGATCGCCCACTTTTAATCTTAAAACTTTTGTGGCGTGAATATGAGTTTGTGCACCTAGTTCAACAACTTGTTTGAGCTCTAGGTTTTCAGGGTGGTAAAATCGATTTTCTTCCATAGGAAATTCTATGTAATAGGTAAGCTATATTAAGGCATAAAACATGGTTAGTTTAAATACTCCACTTTGCGATTTTGGTTGGAAAGCTATTGATTTTAATTTAGAAGGGGTCGATGGGGCCTTCTGGACCCTTGAAAAATCAAAAGGAGTAAATGGTTTACTTGTAATGTTTATATGCAATCACTGTCCATACGTGAAAGCGATATTACCCAGATTAATCAGAGATATTTGCGCTTTAAAAGATTATGGTATCAAGACGATTGCCATTCAGAGTAATGACCCTTCAAATTATCCTGAAGACTCATTTGAAAATATGAGGCACATTGCTGATCAATTTCATTTTTCTTTTCCTTACGTGATTGATAAAACACAGGAGACAGCAAGAGCATACAACGCGATTTGCACGCCTGATTTTTTTGGATTTAACCGTAATTTAGAGTTGCAATATCGTGGGCGTTTCGATGCAACAGGTCGAGGGGAGCCTCCACCAGATAATTCGCGTGATCTATATGAGGCTATGAAACTTATTGCTGAAACGCAAAAGGGACCTGTCGAACAAAAATCTAGTATTGGTTGCTCCATTAAATGGCGAGAATGAAAAGTATTTAGAGTAAATAATCAAGCCACAAAAAGACCCTATTCGCCTTGCTGAAAAGGGCTATTTAAGCAATAATTTAGGTAAAAATAACATCATTTTTTAACTTTACATTTAGTACGCAAATATTTAAAAAATATTTGTAATGCTGTCAATTTCGGGAGGCAATAATGGCAACACGTCAAGATTTAGCTAACGCAATTCGAGCGTTATCAATGGATGCAGTTCAGAAAGCAAACTCAGGACACCCAGGTGCACCTATGGGTATGGCTGAAATTGCTGAGGTTTTATGGAATCATCATTTACAACATAACCCCTCTAATCCAAATTGGGCTAATCGTGATCGATTTATTCTCTCGAATGGTCATGGATCCATGTTGATTTATTCATTGCTTCATCTTACAGGTTACGACTTGCCGATGGATGAAATTAAAACTTTCCGTCAACTTCATTCAAAATGTGCAGGCCACCCCGAATATGGTTATGCACCTGGTGTTGAGACAACTACAGGACCTTTAGGTCAGGGTATTAGCAATGCGGTAGGTTTTGCAATGGCTGAAAAATTACTCGCTAATCAATTTAATAAACCTAACCATAAAATCGTAGATCACCACACATATGTATTTCTAGGTGACGGTTGTATGATGGAAGGTGTATCCCATGAAGCCTGTGCTCTTGCAGGGACATGGGGCCTTGGTAATTTAATTGCTTTCTGGGATGACAACGGTATTTCTATCGATGGGCATATCGAAGGTTGGTATACAGATGACACAGCAAAACGTTTTGAGTCATATGGCTGGCATGTAATTGCAAATGTCGATGGTCATGATTTTGAAGCTGTCAATAAAGCAGTTGAAGCCGCGAAGAAAGTCACAGACAAGCCATCGTTAATTTGCTGTAAAACTATCATTGGTAAAGGCTCCCCAAATAAATCTGGATCGCATGATTGTCATGGATCAGCATTAGGTGATGCCGAAGTTGCTGCTACAAGAGAAGCAATTGGTTGGAAGCATGATCCATTTGTGATTCCTGAAGATGTTTATGCAGGATGGAGTGCTAAAGATAAAGGTGCAAAAGCCGAAGCAGCATGGAATGATAAATTCGCAGCTTACGAAAAAGAATTTCCTGATTTAGCAGCTGAATTTAAACGACGCATGAAAGGTGATCTTCCAAAAAACTGGAAATCATCGACAGATGCGATGATTAAATCAGTCAATGAAAAAGCCGAAGTATTAGCTACACGTAAAGCTTCGCAAAATGCAATTGCAGCGCTTGCACCAATTTTGCCAGAGTTTGTAGGTGGTTCAGCAGACTTGACCGGATCCAATTTAACAAGCTGCTCATCATTCCAACACGTTAGCGGCAAAACACCAGGCAATTACATTTCTTATGGTGTTCGTGAATTTGGTATGGCAGCGATTATGAACGGCATGGCACTTCATGGAGGCGTTCTTCCATT
>DOEL01000019.1:28671-29926 GCA_003533095.1 Methylophilaceae bacterium
TTAACACATGACTCAATTGGTCAAGGTGAAGATGGTCCAACACATCAACCTATCGAAACTACCGCAGGGCTCCGTTATATTCCAAGAATGGACGTATGGAGACCGGCAGACTCGACTGAAACTGCAGTAGCATGGGTCGTTGCTGTGGAAAGTATTCATAATCCAACGAGCTTGGTTTTAAGTCGACAAAATACTTCATTTACAAAAAGAACTGATGCGCAAATGGACTTAATTCGCAAAGGTGCTTATGTATTAGCAGAAGCAGAGGGCGGTAAGGCAGATGTCATTCTTATTGCAACCGGATCAGAAGTGGATCTTGCATTGAAATCACAAGCTGCATTAAAAGAGCAAAACATTAAAGCGCGTGTAGTTTCTATGCCATCAACTAATGTGTTTGATCGACAAGACCAAGCATATAAAGATAGTGTATTAACCAAAGGCGTTAAACGCGTATCAATTGAAGCGGGTGTAACTGATTTCTGGAGAAAATATATTGGTCTAGATGGGGCCGCAGTAGGTATTGATACATTCGGAGAATCAGCACCTGGTGGCGCGTTATTTAAACACTTTGGATTTACCGTTGAAAATGTGGTTTCAACTGTTAAATCAATTCTGTAATCATTATTGAGAAAGTTGAATAAGGCATCTCAAATTTGAGATGCCTTATTTTTTACCAAGGAAATTTTTATGCCAATCAATGTAGCAATCACAGGATTTGGAAGAATAGGCCGTTTAATTTTAAGAGCGATTTATGAATTAAATCGTAAAGATATTAAAGTGGTTGCTATTAATTCAAGTCGTGGCGATGCAGCCTCTAATGCGCATTTATTAAAATATGATAGTGCACATGGCAAATTTGCTGCCGACATTAAAACGAATGATCATGAAATAATTATTAATGGTGATGTGATTAAATTTTTCACTACAAGAAATCCAGAAGAGTTGCCTTGGGATAAATTAAATGTAGATGTTGTTATGGAATGTACGGGCGCTTTTACGAGCAAAGAAAAATCCATCGTGCATGTGAATCAGGGTGCTAAGAAAGTATTGATTTCTGCACCTGGTGGTAAAGATGTAGATGCAACAATCGTGTATGGAGTCAATCATCAAATTTTGAAAGCAACTGATACAGTTATTTCAAATGCTTCATGCACCACTAATGGTTTGGCTCCAATGGTTAAGCCCTTGCATGATAAGTTAGGGATTGTTACAGGCCTTATGACAACGATTCACTCATATACAAACGACCAATATT
>DOEL01000073.1:0-152 GCA_003533095.1 Methylophilaceae bacterium
AGTAAATGTTTATAAGTTTCATGAGGGTCTAGTTTTTGAGTGTTGCATGCCCAGTGATACCACATATTACCGATTGATACATGATGAATCTCATCCTCATAAATGATTTTTAGAATCGCTACGATATCATCATCTTTTTGCTGGTTAAATTT
>DOEL01000073.1:550-4490 GCA_003533095.1 Methylophilaceae bacterium
CTGCCATAAGTTAAATCAAATTTTTTAAGATAGGCATTAAGCAAATTAAAATGCGTCTGCTCTTCATAGGCGATTTGTAGCCAGTCGCTATAAAATTGCTCAGGGAGATTTTTAAAGCGCCAAATGATATCGAGCGCTAAATTAATTGCATTAAATTCAATATGGGCTAATGCATGAATAAATATTAATTTTCCATGCTGAGTCGAGGTCGATCTTTTTTCAACGAGTCTTGGTGCGACAATATCAGGTTTTGAAGGCGCACCTGGTAAATGATATGTGTGTTTTATATCAGTTTTTGAATCAATCTTTATTTGATGCGATTTGAAAGATTTATATATTGCTTGAACTTGATCTAATTTCTCATTTAAATCATTTGCAACAAGTGCCTTTAGGCATTGCGCTCTTAATTCCATATTTCAACTAATGAAGAGGGACGAGGGTAACTGAACCAGCTTTCATATCTGGTGTAATGATAGATTTTTTATCATAAGACAAGACTATGTCAGCAGCTGCAGTAAATCCATCTTTGTATAAGCTCACCTTGCTACCGTGCACTTTATAAATCTTTCCATTTTTCCAGTCACTGACAAAAAAGTTGTCTTCAGATTTGATTAAACCATCTGCACCACCTAATCCTTCAGCAACTTTTAAAATTGATTTATTTTTCAAGTTTATTTTATATAAAATGCCACTTGAGAAGTCCACTTCATATAGATCATTTTTAATAACCCAAAGACCATTAGGCGCTAAAATTTCAGGGGTATTTTCATTAAGCACTATGGTAATTTTTTTGTTTTGAGTAATTTTATAGATAGCGCCACCTGATTTAAGATTGCCGCTATCGCTCACATATAAATTACCTTCTTCATCAGATGTAATATCATTTAAAAAAACAGGTGTTTGAGGAAATGTCATAGTGCTTCCAAATACAGTCCATTTACCATTGGGCTCAACTTTCAAAATTCGATTCTTGTCTGTTACAAACAAAGATTTTCCAATAAAAGTTAAACCCTTAGGATCGTCCATGCCGCTTGCAAAAGTTGAAAGTTTTCCATCGACTGAAATACGTGTAATTTTTCCATCCCCATCCTTATTGAACTCACCAATCTCGGAGACATAAATATCACCTTTTGCATCTTGAACCACTGATTCAGGACTTACAAAGCCTGAAATTGTATTCAATGATTCGTGTGCTTTTAAAGTTATACTTAAAAATGCTAAGAATAGAATTAAGTAAATACGTAAGTATTTCATGGTGTAATGCAAAGCCTTATTACTTAGAAACACTGATCTTCGCAACCTTCTTCACTCACGCCAAGAGAAAGGAGTAGGTTAGCCATTTTTGTATCACCCTTTTCCTTAACTACACGAACAATAGATACGCCACCTTTCATCTTTTTATTAATATCAGCGCCTTTAGAAGCTAAGTATTTAACCATATCAGTTCTTCCGTCAAAGGCCGCATGATGAAAAGCATTCATTTTTGTAAGTGGATGTGTGTAATTAATATCTGCACCATGGTCGACTAAATACTTAAGCGTTTGGAATTGCCCTTTAGACGCTGCCATAAGAAGTGGGCTCCATGCAAAATAGGTTGCATTGATATCTACTTTTTTGACTTCAATATATTTTTTAACAATAGGTAATTTGCCTTCATTCACAGCTCCAGAAAATTCGATTTCTTCCGCATCTGTTAATGCGAAAAGCTGCATTGAGAAAGAAAGCATAATAAATGTCAGTGTTATTTTTAAAAATTTATTCATAAGGATTAATTCTTTCGTTAGTTAAAAAATTGATAAGCATTTGCAAACATTTTATACCATGGTGCTAAACCATCCCAAGTTTCAGGATGCCAAGAATTTTGAACTGCTCTATAAACTCTCTCAGGATGAGGCATCATAATAGAAAATCGTCCATTAGCGGAAGTAAATCCAGTAATTCCATTAGGAGAGCCATTTGGATTCATCGGATAGGTAGAAGTTCCCTTATGGTAATTATCAACATAGCGAAGTGTTGCAAGTTGATGATTTAAAACATCATTCATCTGGTTTTGGGTTTGATACTCCGTGAAACCTTCTCCATGTGCGACTGCGATGGGAAGAACTGCGCCATGCATACCGTCAAAGAATATGGAATTAGATTTAAGAATTTCGACCGATACAAATCTAGCTTCAAATTGCTCTGATTTGTTTTTTACGAAATGTGGCCATAAATCAGAGCCCGGAATAATTTCTTTGAGATTACTCATCATTTGACAGCCATTACAAATACCAAGCGCTATTGTGTCAGGTCTTAAGAAGAAGGCTTCAAAGGCATCACGTGTTTTTGAATTAAACAGAATAGATTTGGCCCAGCCTTCGCCCGCGCCCAATACATCGCCATATGAAAAACCACCGCATGCAACAAGCGCAGAAAAATCTTTTAAAAATTTGCGACCATCAATAATATCTGACATATGCACATCATGTGCTTCAAATCCTGCAGTCGAGAATGCAGATGCCATTTCAACATGACCATTGACACCTTGCTCTCTTAATATAGCAATTTTAGGTTTTGTTTTTTTGATAGCAAAAGACTGGGGAATTTCAAAATCAAATTTTGGATTTAATCCTGGATCAAGATCATCTGAAATAATAGAAAATTCTTCTAAAGCACATTTTGGATTATCACGTATCGATTGCATCTTGAAAGATGTTTCAGTCCATGCGCTTTGTAAGTTCGATCTTGTATCTTCAAAGACAGTTTTATTTTTATGTTTAATATGAATCGTTTGATCGGAATTAATAGATCCAATGAGGAAAGCATTTTGATTTATCGCAACATTACATTTTGTAAGTACGCTTGAAATATTTTCTTTTTTCACTTGAATGACAGCGCCCAATTCTTCATTAAATAGAATTGCTTTGATGTCGCTACCACACTCAGTTAAATCAATATTTAGACCACAACGTCCTGCAAAAGCCATTTCAGTAAGCGTTGTAAAAAGACCGCCATCAGATCGATCATGATAAGCCTCAATCATATTTTCATTTTTCAATGTTTGAATGAGTTGAAAAAATACTTTGAGTGTTTTTGCATCATCAAGCGTTGGAGGTATATCACCCACTTCATTAAAGACTAGGTTGAATGATGAGGCGCCTAATCGATTTTTACCTAAACCTAAGTCGATATAGATAAGGCGGCTGTCTTTAAGATTTCTATTAAGCGCTGGGGTTAAAGTTTTTCTCGCATCAAAGACAGGAGCAAATGCACTTACTATCAATGATACAGGCGAAACGACAGTTTTTTCTTTTTCTTGGTCCAACCAAGTGGTCTTCATAGACATAGAGTCTTTGCCGACAGGAATACTTATGCCTAAATCAGGACAAAGATGCATACCAATTTCTTCAACGGCATCAAATAAAGCTGCATCTTCACCTTCATGCCCTGCAGATGCCATCCAATTAGCCGATAATTTAATATCTTCTAAATGTTGAATCGATGCTGCAGATAAATTAGTAATGGCTTCACCTAATGCCATACGAACAGAAGCCCTAGCATCGATCATTGCAATAGGCGTTTTTTCACCAATAGCAAAAGCTTCGCCTAGAATGCTATCAAAGGATGACAACGTGACAGCAACATCGGCAACGGGAACTTGCCAAGGCCCTACAAGCTGGTCTCTTGCAATCAATCCAGTGACTGATCGATCCCCAATATGAATCAGGAACATTTTATTTGCAACGGCGGGAT
Organism: Methylophilaceae bacterium; assembly: GCA_003533095.1. GTDB lineage: Bacteria > Pseudomonadota > Gammaproteobacteria > Burkholderiales > Methylophilaceae > Methylopumilus. Next base: position 4,283 of record DOEL01000073.1, read on the forward strand.
ATCTTAGAACGCGATATGCTGCATCTTTAATATCAATATTTTCTATGTTGACAGATTTAAGCGTTCTTTCTTTTCTCTTCACATGACGTATCATCTTAGGCGGCTTTCCTAAGAGGATAGATAAATCCATATGCACCACATCTTTTTTCAGAAGACTATCTTCGACAATAAGTTGTTTATCTTTTTTTGCAATACCTACAATTGCAAA
>DOEL01000073.1:4883-6333 GCA_003533095.1 Methylophilaceae bacterium
GGCGACATACTTGGTTCTTCATTATTAATTGCGCGTAATTGAAAAGTCGCACCTATACCACCATCATTCACTAATTCAGGAAATGCATTTGATAAACCACCAGCACCAACATCATGAATGCTTAAAATAGGATTTTGAGAGCCTAATTGCCAGCAACGATCGATCACTTCTTGAGCTCTTCTTTGCAATTCAGGATTACCACGTTGCACGGAATCGAAATCTAAATTTTCTGCATTAAATCCAGTGCCCATACTTGAAGCAGCACCACCGCCTAAACCGATAAGCATTGCAGGACCGCCTAATTGAATAAGAAGGGCGCCTGGTGGAATCGGATATTTTTTTGTATGAATATGATTAATACTTCCAATGCCACCTGCCAACATAATGGGCTTATGAAACCCTTTTACCTCATCATCATGTTTGATTTCTAGCGTTCTAAAGTAGCCGGCAATGTTGGGTCTGCCGAATTCATTATTATATGAAGCGCCCCCAATGGGACCATCGATCATAATTTGGAGTGCTGAAGATATGCGAGTAGGTGAGCCATAAATATCTTTTTCCCAAGGCTGAATAAATTCAGGAATACGTAAATTAGATACTGAAAATCCCGTGAGACCTGCTTTAGGTTTTGAGCCTCTTCCAGTTGCACCTTCGTCTCTAATTTCACCACCTGCGCCTGTTGCAGCCCCTGAGAAAGGAGAAATTGCTGTGGGATGATTATGTGTTTCCACTTTCATAATAAAGTGCGTGAGTTCTTTATGATCACTATAAACACCATTTTGGTTTGGATAAAAGCGATTAACCTCAGCACCTTCTACAATAGAAGAATTGTCTGAGTAAGCCACAATCGTATTACCAGGGTGTAATTGATGCGTATTTTTGATCATGCTGAAAAGTGATTTAGATTGTGTCTTGCCATCTACAATCCAATCAGCATTAAATATTTTATGACGACAGTGTTCTGAATTTGCTTGCGCAAACATCATGAGTTCTGCATCCGTAGGATTTCTTTTAATGGAAGTGAAGTAATTAAATAAATAATCGATTTCATCTTGAGACAAAGCTAAGCCTAAATTTTTATTGAAATCATTTAAGACTTGTTTTCCACCTTGAAGGATGTCTGCATACTCAATAGCTTTTGGAGGCAAATGAGAAAAAAGAGATTGAGCTTCATTAATATCGAAAATCGAAACTTCTGTCATGCGATCATGAAGTAATACTGAGAGCGTTTTCTTTTCATCATCTGATAATAAAGATTTATTTTTTAATTCAACATAAACAGCCACCGCTCTTTCGATACGCTTGATGTCATAGAGCCCACAATGGTTCGCAATATCAGTAGCTCTTGAAGCCCAAGGCGATATCGTTCCAGGACGAGGCATAGTGATAATTGCATTATCTTTAAATTTTAGAATCTGAGATTGAGGCCCATAATGCAGAATTTTTTCTA
>DOEL01000068.1 GCA_003533095.1 Methylophilaceae bacterium
ATTTAACCGTACCTCGTATGCCGAGATTTTCATTACATTCAGCAATTAATAATTTAAGTGGCCCATTTGTTTGAATTTGTAATGTGAGCGAGCCTTCAAGTTTTAGCGTAGAAACGAGTAGGGTACTCGCGACCATCAGTTCTCCCAATGCCATATGAAGGTTTATAGGCAATGCTTGATGCTGTGTGGCATCTTCAATCGTGTGATTTAGCCTTACGTAATTACCTCGAATATCAGTATCTTCAAAAATAAATCGGTGAAGTGTGTCTTTAGAATTTTGCATAAAGTTTAAATTTCAATAGTTCTTATTTTAGGTACAAGTGATATATCCCATAATTGAATAGCGGTATCCCAAAAGTTTTTAAGTGTATTTTCTTTTTCAATGACTTTAAAGTCTTGTCCAAGAAATTTAAGGCATGCAATTAAATTATCTTTTATATTTGAATGCTCTATAGGAGTAGATTGATTTTCTTTACTTAATTTTTTTTGATTGAATGTCGCAACAGGTATGTGGCTATAATTTACTGGAGGAAGGAATAATTTTTCCTGTAAATATATCTGCCTTGATGTAGAGTCAATAAGATCTGCACCCCTTAAGATAGTGTTGATATTTTGTAATGCATCATCAATCACAACTGCAAGTTGATAAGCATAAATACCATCGGATCTTTTTAAAATAAAATCACCAAAATCCCTTAAAATATTTTGTTCAATAGCACCTTGGATCTTATCTTTAAATGCTATACAAACATCCTCTACTTTTATTCTTAAAGCATGATGTAGTGAACCTAATTTCTTATCTCTGCATATTCCAGGGTAAATCATGCCATCTATGCCTGTTATTGCTGAATCAGCAATTTCTTTTCTGCTACATTCGCAATAATAAGTATTTTCATTTTGATTTAAATTGGAGATATAGTTTTCGTAAATATCGATTCGATGGCTTTGATAAATGATTTCATCGTCCCACTGAAAACCATGTTGATGAAGTGTATCTATAATAGCCTTATCGCTATCTTTAACTACTCTTGGTTGATCGAGATCTTCCATTCTAACTTTCCAGAGACCTTCGTGATGTTTTGCATCAAGATAACTAGCGACCGCTGTAACAAGCGATCCAAAATGCATTGGACCTGTAGGAGATGGTGCAAATCGACCTATATACATTTAAGAGATGGGGTTGATATAAGGTGGAATATGCCAATTATGTAAATCTTTACCTAAAAGAAAAAGGTTACATTTGATGCGGTCATTTGTGGAGCTACTCACCATAAATTCATAACACCTTAATATAGCAATTTGTCCTTTTTCATTGCGTTTCAATCTAATTTTTTCGCAGGCAACAGTTTCATCTAAGAATTGAAGATCAAATTGTTGTGATAGATTTTTGCCAAGTTGAATAGCTAATTCGCGTTTTGAGATTGTATCAATCCAAAACCAAGCAATGAGAATGATTAATGTAAGAAGGCTGTATTCCAGCATAGACTTTTATAAAAAATCGATTTTAATATCTTAAACATGGTTAAAGAGACTTTGAATGATTATTTTGACGCATTCTATAAGTGCATCAAAATTTGAATTCACATAAATGCACACAAATAGTGCTTAAAAGTAGAATAATTCATAAATTTTAAGATAAAAAATTCACAATCTCTAATTTCTATTCTTTTTTATATAAAATTAGGCTTAATTTAATATTAAAGACAAGGAACTCCGATTATGGATAACTTAATTGGTGCAAATGATGTGTTATTTGTTTTATTAGGCGCGATTATGGTGCTTGCGATGCATGCAGGTTTCGCATTTTTAGAAGTAGGTACGGTTCGTCATAAAAACCAGGTCAATGCGCTAGTTAAAATCCTTGTTGATTTTTCTGTATCGACACTGGCTTATTTTTTTATTGGCTATGGTATCGCTTATGGGGTTAGTTTCTTGTCTCCTGCAGAAACATTGTCTGCCAAAAATGGCTATGAGCTCGTAAAGTTTTTTTTCTTACTTACTTTTGCTGCTGCAATTCCTGCCATTATTTCTGGAGGCATTGCTGAAAGAGCTAAATTTAATTCACAATTAGCAGCCACTTTTGCTTTGGTAGGATTTGTGTATCCGTTATTTGAAGGTATTGCTTGGAATAATCATTTGGGTGTTCAATCTTTTCTTGAAGGTAATTTTGGATTTAAATTTCATGACTTTGCAGGATCGGTGGTTGTGCATGCGATGGGAGGTTGGATTGCTTTAGCTGCCGTTTTATTACTTGGAGCGAGGTATGGAAGATATAGTAAGGATGGAAGGCTCCATGCATACCCACCATCAAATATCCCGTTTCTAGCATTAGGTGCTTGGATTTTAACTGTAGGTTGGTTTGGCTTTAATGTAATGTCAGCGCAAACCGCCACTGGTATTTCAGGCTTAGTTGCAATGAATTCTCTCATGGCATTAGTAGGCGGTACGATCGCATCACTCATTATTGGAAAAAATGACCCTGGTTTTATCCATAATGGCCCACTTGCAGGCCTTGTTGCTGTTTGTGCAGGGTCAGATATTTTTCACCCCATTGGCGCTCTTATTACAGGTTTTGTAGCAGGTATTCTTTTTGTTTGGGCTTTTACACTTACACAAAATCGTTTAAAAATTGATGATGTATTGGGGGTATGGCCATTACATGGACTTTGTGGGGC
>DOEL01000070.1 GCA_003533095.1 Methylophilaceae bacterium
AGGAAATCTTCAATGACACCTTTAAGATCTGCAAAGCTTACTTGTTGATCAACCCACAATCCTTCAACTTGATGAAACATCGGCGAATGTGTTGCATCCGAATCAACGCGGTAAACGCGCCCTGGTGAAATAATTTTGAGTGGTGGTTTATTTTTTTCTAAATGACGAATTTGTACAGGAGACGTATGCGTTCTCAATACATAAGACTCATCAATATAAAATGTGTCATGCATCGCACGCGCGGGATGTGACTCTGGAATATTAAGTGCTGTGAAATTATAAAAATCAGATTCAATTTGCGGGCCTTGTGCGACAGAAAAACCAATGGAATGAAAAAGCGATTCGATACGATGAAGCGTTTGTGTGACTGGATGCAAACTGCCTTGATCTTCTTTTCTTGAAGGTAGCGTTACATCTAATGATTCTTCTGCAAGCTGTTTTGCTTGTGCGGCATTTAAAATAGCCTCTCGTTTTTTTTCTAAAGCTTCTTCAACGCCCTGCTTAACAAGATTAATCTCAGCACCTACCTTAGGTCTCTCCTCGGCAGATAATTTACCGAGTGATTTAAGTGCTTCTGTTAAGACGCCACTTTTACCTAAATATTTAGCTTTCGCCTGATCAAGATCAGTCAGCGTTTGGCACTGATCAAAATCTTCCCTAGCTTCTTTTAAGGTGTGTTCGAGATTATTCATTGACTATCATTTTAATAAAAAAAAGGAGGCTAGAAGCCTCCTTTTAAAAATTAATAATTTTTATGCTGCTCCTGAACCAGATTTAGCAATTTCAACAAACTTAGCAAAAGCTGCTTTATCGAACACTGCCATATCTGCTAAAACCTTACGATCCACCTCAATAGAAGCTTTCTTCAGGCCATTCATGAAACGACTATATGTAAGACCACATTCACGGGCTGCTGCGTTAATACGTGCAATCCATAATGATCTAAATTGACGTTTTTTCTGACGACGGTCACGGTATGCGTACTGACCTGCCTTCATCACTGCTTGTTTAGCTATACGGTATACGTTTTTACGACGTCCGCGATAACCTTTAGCAAGCGCTAAAACTTTTTTATGTTTTGCTCTGGCGGTGACACCACGTTTTACTCTAGGCATATTGTTCTCCTTATTGAGTAGGCATCATCGCGCGGACGCGTTTGATATCGGTTGCTGAAATGAGGACAGTGCCTCTGAGATTACGTTTTTGTTTCGTCGTTTTTTTGGTCAAGATATGACGTAAATGAGAACGCGTTCTCTTTACCATACCACTTCCTAAAAACTTGAAGCGCTTTTTCGCGCCACTTTTTGTTTTCATTTTTGGCATTTTGATCTCCTTTAGAGTATTAAGAGTGCTTAGGCATGCCGTTTAAGCCGTATCACTCAGAAACTTTTGCTTCCATGGTTTTTGCTTTAGCCTTTTTTTGTGGGGCTAAAACCATCACCATTTGTCGACCCTCCATTTTTGGAAATTGTTCGACGACTGCATATTCCATTAAATCTTGTTCAACACGTTTTAGAATCGCTAAACCGTATTCTTGATGCGTAATTTCTCGACCTCTAAAGCGCAAGGTAATTTTTGCCTTGTCGCCATCTGAAAGGAACCCGATGAGATTTCGAATTTTGATGTTGTAATCACCATCATCTGTTCCCGGTCTAAACTTCACTTCTTTAATCTTGACCTGCTTTTGTTTTAAGCGGGTTTCGTGTTGCTTCTTACTTTCTGCATATTTAAACTTACCGTAATCGAGCAATCGACATACGGGGGGTAAGGCTTGTGGAGCAATTTCCACCAGATCTATATCTATCTCTTCTGCTTTTGCAAATGCCTCAGCTAATGTCACTATGCCAAGCGCTTCGCCGTTTACGCCAATCAATCGAATTTCTGGAGCTGTAATATCCCCGTTAATTCTGACTTCTTTTTCTTGAGCGATAACAAATCCCCTGTAAATATAAAAGAAAAACCGCGCTACCTTGTGGCTAAACTTTAGTTTGAACTTCCTGATTTAGTCGATCAATCAATGACTTAATCGACATAGATCCTAAGTCTTCGCCTTTTCGGGTTCGCACGGCAACTTGCCCAGCTTCCATTTCCTTTTCTCCTACAATTAAGAGATAAGGAACCTTTTGTAAGCTATGTTCGCGTATTTTATAGGTTATTTTCTCATTTCTCAAGTCAGAATCGCATCGGATGTGGTTTTTCTTGAGTTCACCCATGACTTTTGAGGCATAGTCTGCATGTGCATCGGCAATATTGAGGATAACCGCTTGTGTTGGGGCAAGCCAAAGGGGCATGGCACCCGAATAATGCTCAATCAAGATCCCAATAAAACGCTCCATAGAGCCTACAATAGCTCGATGAAGCATCACAGGATGCTTGCGGCTGTTGTCTTCTGTGACATATTCAGCTCCGAGACGCTCAGGTAAGTTAAAATCGAGCTGGATCGTACCGCACTGCCAAAGACGGCTTAAGCTATCTTTTAGGGTAAATTCGATCTTAGGGCCATAAAAAGCCCCTTCCCCAGGCTGAAGGTCAAATTCAAGCTTATTTTCGACTAAAGCAGCTTTAAGCGCTGCCTCCGCTTTATCCCAAGTTTCATCGGAGCCCACACGTTTTTCAGGGCGAGTGGATAATTTCACTAAAACATCCTTAAATCCAAAGTCTTGATAGGCTTTAAAGAGCATCACAATGAATTGAGCTACTTCATCCTTAATTTGTTCTTCCGTACAAAAAATATGGGCATCGTCTTGGGTAAATCCTCGAACGCGCATTAAACCATGAAGGGATCCTGAGGGCTCGTTGCGGTGACATGAACCAAATTCGGCAAGTCTTAAAGGTAATTCACGGTAACTATGAAGAGCGTTATTAAAGATTTGAATATGACCAGGGCAATTCATAGGCTTCACTGCATAATCCCTATTTTCAGATGAAGTCGTAAACATGTTGTCCCGATAATTTTGCCAATGTCCAGATTTTTCCCACAACGTCTTATCCATCACTGTAGGGGTTTTAACTTCTTGATACCCAAAATCTAAGAACATCTTGCGCATATAATGTTCGACTTCTTGCCAAATCGACCATCCCTTAGGATGCCAAAAAACCATACCAGGTGCTTCATCTTGCATGTGGAATAAATCGAGCTGCTTACCTAATTTACGATGATCTCTTTTTTCAGCTTCCTCTAACATAAAGAGATAATTTTGTAAGTCTTCTTTATTCGTCCAGGCGGTGCCGTAAATTCTTTGCAGCATTTCATTGTTCGAATCGCCACGCCAGTATGCGCCAGCTACTTTCATTAATTTAAATACTTTTAATTTACCCGTCGATGGTACATGAGGGCCTCGACAAAGATCGGTGAATTCACCCTCAGAATATAAAGAAACTTCTTGATCTGCAGGAATAGATTCAATAATTTCAGCCTTGTAATTTTCTTTGATGGATTTGAAATATTTGACTGCGTCATTACGTGGTAATACTTTTCTCGTAATTGGTAAATCGCGATTAGCAATTTCCGTCATCTTCTTTTCAATTTTTTCTAAATCTTCTGGTGTGAAAGGTCGTGTATAAGAAAAGTCATAATAAAAACCATGTTCAATCACAGGACCAATTGTCACTTGTGCATCTGGAAATAATTCTTTAACAGCGTATGCCAAAAGATGAGCTGTTGAATGACGAATGACTTCAAGCCCTTCAGGATTTTTGTCAGTGATGATTGCAACATCACTATCTTCACGAATAAGAAATGAAAGATCCACAAGCTGATCGTTTACTCGACCTGCAAGTGCTGCACGCGCTAATCCTGCACCAATATTTTGTGCAATTTCAGCAACAGTGATATCACTTTCAAATTGTCGCTTGGATCCGTCTGGTAATCTTATTTCAGGCATAGTTGAATCAAGTTATTAAGAATTGCATCATTTTATAAGCTTTTGTCTATTCTTGATAGCTTGGGCCATGAGGCAAAAAATTGGTAGGCGCGATTGGACTCGAACCAACGACCCCCACCATGTCAAGGTGGTGCTCTAACCAGCTGAGCTACGCGCCTAAAGAATTTAGGACTCTGGATTCTATCCTATTGAAGAACCCTAATCAATCATCGCTGCGTACCCATATGTGAAATCGGGATACTTCAGTGAAAATCCAGTTTGGTCTAATAGCACAGATTGCAATTGCTTTCCGCCTTCCACGATCGGGACTTCAATCGTATCTGTACTTAATTGAAGTCGCTTTCGAATCCACCTTAATACGTCATATTGTTTTGTAGGCACCCCGTCTGTGACAAGATAAAGTGGCTCGAGTGATTCTTTCATCGCAATCTTCTTCATCAGAAAAACAATAAAGCGCGCAGCGTCTTCTTCATGAATTCGATTGGACCAATTATTAGTTGCAGGCCAATTACCTGGACTACTCTCTGCCAATTGAATCATGCGCATGCGATTAGGGCCATAGATTCCTGATAAACGTAATACCGTTGCTTTCTCTTTTAATTGTCGAGCAATCATTTCAGCTTCCATTAAAGCCTCGCCCCCATAATCAGAAGGTTCAGCAACATCAAGCTCACTTAAAATCTTTGTCGTTTTTTGTCCATAAACTCTAGTACTTGAAATAAAGAAAAGATGTTCAAATTGATCAAGCTCTAAAATTGCTTCATAAGTTTTTTTTAAACCAGTCACATAATGATTTTGATAACTTTCAACAGATGGAGAGTCAGCGGAAACAGCGTAAACAATAATTTCAGGCTTTATGGATTTAATAACATCCATAGCTTCATTTCTTAAAATATCTACTTGATACATCTCAATGGAGGGCGGAGATTTTTTTAGACTTCGACTAAAACCATAGAATTTAAAAGTATGTAAATCAGCATGTTTGACAATGGAGAAACCTAGCTGACCGCAACCTATAATTAAAACTTTAAGCGATTTTATTTCCAAAGCGTTTTAAAAATAAATCCAGGGAAAGAAAAAACTAAAAACAAAAAGAAAGTCACTGCATAGAATTCCCAAGCTTGAGGCTGAATATGACCCACAACTTTGAGTTCAGTAAAAAGTGCAATGCCCCCGGTCACAAAATACAAAACAACTATCTCAAGCAAAGCCCAAGCAAATGGTTTTTTTTGAGATGGGAATTTTTTAATAAAAAGAAAATCATTAAATATCCAAGGCACATTAGCCATGATGATCGTAATAAAAATAAGTATCCATTGAGTCATTTAATGAAGACTTAAAGCTACTGCTTGCGTCGTAGCTTCCATAAATGTGTGAGGAATCAAACCAATAATTAGGAGCGCTAACGCATTGGCTGACAAAATCAACTTCGTATCTATTGACACATCGAATTTGTTTTTTAATTTTGGATCATCAAAATACATCAGCTTTACAATTCTCATGTAATAGAACATACCAACTAATGCCATCAT
>DOEL01000039.1 GCA_003533095.1 Methylophilaceae bacterium
ATTGGGATAAAGCTTTTAAAGAGCCAGGTTTAAAAATGCATCTTTATGGAAAACACGAAGCAAGACCAGGTCGCAAAATGGGTCACTTTACAGTGTTAGATGAAAAACTAGAAATAGCCTTCCAAAAGGCTATGGAAGTAAGAAAACTGTTTGGAATTGCCTAAATCAAAGAGAGAAGCTCTCTTTGATATTAAGCCATTGATTTAATTGCTGCGTTTAAGCGTTGTTTATGACGTGACGCTTTGTTCTTATGAATAATTTTTTTGTCAGCGATGCGGTCGATTACTGAAACATTTTCTTGGAAAGATGTTTTCGCAGCCGCTTTATCGCCTGATTGAATTGCTTTTAAAATCTTTTTGATTGCAGTACGCAAAGTTGAACGCAAACTTGCATTGTGAGCTCGTTGCTTCGTTGCTTGGCGGGCACGTTTTCTAGCTTGTGCGGTATTTGCCATGTTTATCCTTTAATTATTATCTTTTATTACGAAGGCGAGAATTTTAGCGATATTTGAGGTTTTATACAAGATAAAACGCTCATTTTAGACCTAAATTTCAGCCCTATCCCTTGATATTCTAGGCTAATCAATATTTTTCTTGGAAACCTTGATAAAAAGACCTCCATGCTAAAATCTTTGTAATTTAGTGACAATTAAATAGATAAATTCAATGAATCTTCTTAAAGCACTCGCAACCGTCGGAAGTATGACTTTTGTATCAAGAATTTTAGGTTTTGTGAGGGATAGCTTAATCGCCAAAATTTTTGGTGCAGGCATGGAGACAGATGCCTTTTTTGTAGCCTTTAAAATTCCCAATTTATTAAGACGTATTTCCGCTGAAGGTGCTTTTTCTCAAGCCTTTGTGCCGATTCTTGCTGAATACAAAAATAAGCGAAGTTATGAAGCCACACATCTTTTGATTAATCATGTGTGTTCATTGTTGAGCCTTTTTCTTATTGTAATTACATGTGTGGGTATTTTTGCAGCGCCTTGGCTTGTTTATATAAGTGCACCCGGTTTTATTGAGCACTCAGAAAAATTTCAGCTTACTGTTGATTTATTAAGAATTACATTTCCTTATATCTTTTTTATTTCTCTGGTATCGATGGCGGGGGGCATTCTTAATACATTTAATAAATTTTCAGTGCCTGCTTTTACTCCTGTTTGGCTTAATTTATCTTTTATTTTTGCAGCATTATTTTTTGCAGACTATTTTGATCGACCTATTTTGGTATTAGCGTGGGCTGTATTTGTTGGAGGCGTTCTTCAATTGGTTTTTCAGATCCCTTTTTTAAAGGAGATCGGGTTTATTCCTAAATACCAGTTAGATCTTAAAGATGAAGGCGTATGGCGAATCATGAAACTTATGGGGCCTGCTATCTTTGGTGTGTCTATCGCGCAACTGTCTTTACTTATTAATACTATCTTCGCATCCTTTCTTGATACAGGAAGTGTTTCATGGCTTTATTACGCTGATCGATTGATGGAATTTCCTGCAGGTGTTCTAGGTGTCGCACTCGGTACAATTTTACTTCCGAGCCTCTCAAAATCATATTCTGGTAAAGATCAAAAAGAATATTCGGGCTTACTTGATTGGGGCTTGAGATTAACATTTATTCTCGCTGCGCCAGCGGCTGTAGCACTTGCCGTATTGTCCCTTCCTTTGATTGCAACATTATTTCATTATGGCGCTTTTAATATGCATGATGTTTTAATGACACAACAAGCCACAATTGCATACAGCTTTGGATTGATGGGTTTGATTATGATTAAAGTGTTAGCTCCTGGATTCTATGCAAGACAGAATATTAAGACTCCTGTCAAAATTGCACTCTTTACTTTATTTTCAACACAATTAATGAATATGGCATTTATTGGACAATTTAAACACGCAGGCCTAGCGCTGGCGATAGGTTTAGGTGCTTGTTTAAATGCAAGTCTTCTCTACTACTATTTAAGAAAAGGAAATTATTACAAGCCACATAAAGGATGGGCTCATTTTTTAATAAAGCTTTTTGTTGCATTAACTTTAATGGGATTAACTTTATTTTATTTAAAAGGGGACTCATCTCTTTGGTTTGAATATTCTATTTCGAAAAGATTAATTTATTTAGTGATGCTTATTCTTGCTGGTTCTAGTGTTTATTTTGGCGCACTATGGATGATGGGATTAAGACTTCAATCATTCATTCGAAGAGCTATTTAATTTTTTGTGATGCAAGTTTTTAGACATTTTCCATTGAGTTCTAGTACGCCCATTGGCCTTACCATTGGTAATTTTGATGGTGTTCATATAGGCCACCAAGTGCTTATCGAAAAGCTAATTGCAGAATCCAAAAAAAGAAAACTCACCCCATCGGTGATGACTTTCGAGCCGCATCCTAAAGAATTTTTTACACCTGAAAATGCACCTACTCGGCTTACAACCTTAAGAGAGAAGTTAGAGTTTTTTTTAAGCTATGGCATTGAAAAAGTTTTTGTTTGTGCTTTCAATCAAAAGTTTTCTAATATCTCTAGCGAAGTCTTTATGCATCAAATATTAAAAGCTCAATTAAAAGCTGAATTACTGATTGTGGGTGACGACTTTCGTTTTGGATCCAAACGACAGGCGGGAATTGATGATTTAAGAAAAAATGCATTTGAATTATTTGAAATTCCAGAAATTGATGTGAATGGTAAAAGGGTATCAAGTACTCTCATTAGAGAAGATCTTAAAGAAGGACGCATTGAGGAAGTAAACCAGTTTCTAGGACGGCCTTACACGATCAGTGGAAAGGTGGTTGAAGGCGATAAACGTGGCAGACAAATGGGCTTTCCAACTGCCAATATTCACATGAAGCACCTGAGACCGGCGCTAACTGGCGTATATGCGGTAAAATTAGGAAATAGAAATGGCGTTGCTAATCTTGGAGTCAGGCCTACGATTTCAGGCACGCCAAAACTGTTATTAGAAGTTCACCTACTTAATTTTAATGAAGACATTTATGGACAGCATGTTCAAGTGACTTTTTTAGCAAAAATTAGAGATGAAATGAAATTTGAGAATATTAATCTACTCATTGAGCAAATTAAAAAAGATATAGCTTACGCAACACGTTATTTTGAAAAATAGAACATATGACCGAAGAAAATAAATATCAGTTAAATTTACCAGACACACCATTTCCAATGCGTGGCGACCTTGCTAAACGAGAACCTCTTTGGGTTCAGCGCTGGCAAGAATTTAAGCTCTATCAAAAAATTAGACAAAAAAGAAATGGCGCTAAGAAATTCATTCTTCATGATGGACCTCCTTATGCAAACGGTGATATTCATATCGGCCATGCTGTAAATAAAATCCTAAAAGATATTATTGTGAAGTCGAAAACTTTATCTGGATTTGATGCACCTTATATTCCTGGATGGGACTGTCATGGTCTTCCAATTGAGCTTGTGGTCGAAAAACTTCATGGCAAAAATATTGAACCTAAAAAATTTAGAGAGTTATGTCGAGAATATGCAGCGTCACAAGTTGAAAAACAAAAAAATGATTTTATACGTTTAGGTGTATTAGGAGATTGGGACAAGCCATATCTCACCATGAATTTTGAAACCGAGGCTGACATTATGAGAGCGCTCGGGCACATTTATCTAAATGGCTACCTCTATCAAGGAAGTAAGCCAGTGCACTGGTGTGTTGATTGTGGTTCAGCATTAGCTGAAGCAGAAGTTGAATATGAAGATAAAACTTCTCCAACAATTGATGTAGGCTTTAAAGTTACAGATAGCGAATCTTTAAAAAAGATCTTTAATATTAAAGAAACAAAGGATACGTTTGCAATTATTTGGACAACTACACCATGGACGCTCCCGGCAAACCAGGCGGTATGCGTTCATCCTGATTTGAATTATGGTTTGTATAGCACTGAAAAATGCAATCTCATACTTGCTGAGGATTTAGCTGAAAAAAATATTGCGCATTATGGTTTTGAGTCTTTTAAGAAATTAGCTTTCTGTAAAGGCAAGGCTTTAGAACACCTAAAGCTTAATCATCCATTTTATAAAAAGAATGTACCTATCATATGTGGGGACCATGTCACTCTAGATGCTGGCACCGGCCTTGTGCATACAGCTCCCGCCCATGGGTTAGAAGATTACGCCGTAGGTATGCGATATCAATTGCCTGTAGATAATCCAGTAAATGAGGAAGGAAAATTTTATTCTTTTGTAGAACAATTTGCAGGCGAAAGCATCTGGGAAGCCAATAAAAAAATTATCGAAAGATTAAGTGCAAATGCATGTTTATTTGCTTCGAAAAAATTATCACATAGTTACCCTCATTGCTGGCGCCACAAAACACCAGTGATTTTCAGAGCAACCCGCCAATGGTTTGTTGGCATGAATCAGGAAAACAATAAAAAGACATTACGTGATAAAGCAAATGAAGCTGTCAGCCATACAACTTTTTATCCTGAGTGGGGTAAGGCTCGCCTGGAGGCTATGATTAAGAATCGACCTGACTGGTGCGTTTCACGTCAAAGAAATTGGGGCGTTCCTATGCCATTCTTCGTGCATAAAGAAACTTACGAGCTTCATCCGCAAACGAATGAATTAATCGAGCTCGTTGCTAAAGAGGTTGAGAAATCGGGTATCGAAGCTTGGTTTAATTTAGATGTGAAGACTTTGCTTGGTGAAGATGCTAATCATTATAAAAAATTAAGCGATACATTAGACGTATGGTTTGATTCTGGAACGACACATGCATCTGTATTAAAAAAACGTGAAGATTTATCTTATCCAGCTGATCTTTACTTAGAAGGTTCAGATCAACATCGAGGCTGGTTCCAGTCTAGTTTACTCACGGGTTGTGCTATTGATGGAAGAGCGCCTTACGAATCTCTTCTCACGCACGGCTTTGTCGTCGACGGCAGTGGACACAAGATGAGTAAATCAAAAGGTAATGTTGTGGCGCCTCAAAAAGTTATGGATCAATATGGCGCCGATATTTTAAGGCTCTGGGTAGCTTCTACGGATTACTCTGGTGAACTTACTATTTCAGATGAAATTTTAAAGCGCGTTGCAGAGGGATATCGACGCATACGAAACACCTTGCGCTTTTTATTAGCTAACCTTGGTGACTTTGATGCTAAAAAAGATTTGCTTCCTGTGAAAGAGTGGCTATCAATCGATCGCTATGCATTATTTTTAACACATCAACTACAAGACCATATTAAGCAAGATTATTCGTCTTACGAATTTCATTTAGGAATGCAAAAATTTGTAAGCTTTTGCTCAGAAGACTTAGGTGGATTCTATCTTGATATCCTAAAAGATCGTCTTTATACCTCAAATGAAAATTCAAAAGCAAGACGAGCTGCACAAAGTGCAATCTTTCATATTACACACACCTTAATGAGATTGATGGCACCTGTCTTAAGTTTTACTGCAGATGAAATTTGGCAGATTCTCATGCCTCAAAGTGATGAATTGGTATTTATGGATACATGGTATGACATTCCTGCGCATGGGTTGAATGCTAGAGAGTTATTAGCATGGGAACATATTATTCATGTACGTGCGATTGCCAATAAAAAAATTGAAGAATTACGTGAAAAAGGTTTGGTAGGCTCTTCTCTTCAGGCCCAGATAGAGATCTATGCCTCTGGAGAAATTTATCAATCCCTATCATCGCTTCACGAAGATCTCAAATTTGTGATGATTACATCAGAGGCAAAACTTCATGAAAGGCAAGGTGATTTGCATATTGACGTAAGTGCAAGTGAATACAAAAAATGTGATCGATGCTGGCATTATCGTGAAGAAGTCGGATCACATGATGAACATCCAAGTATCTGTAATCGATGCATTAGCAACCTCTTTGAAAAAGGTGAAGTAAGATTGCATGCGTAAGTATATTTTGATTGCATTATTGATTGTTTTTTTTGATTTCATATCCAAACAATGGATATTTAATCATTTAGATTTAGGGAGTGCTTTAGTAATAAATTCATTTCTTAATATTGTGCATTTTCAGAATACCGGCGCTGCCTTTAGTTTTCTAAGCGAAGCTTCTGGTTGGCAGAGATATTTCTTTATGGGTATTTCATTTGCTGCAATCATGGTGATTATTCGGTTAATACATCAGCGTTTAAAACACCCATCATTATGCTTAGCGCTTGCTTTTATCCTTGGCGGAGCTATTGGCAATCTTTGCGACAGAAGCTACTATGGATTTGTGATTGATTTCATTTATGTTCACTATGAAGCCTATTATTGGCCAGCATTTAATGTGGCGGATAGTTTTATTTCAATAGGTGTTGCTTTAATTTTTTATGATGCATTCAAAAATAAAAAACCTTTGCTGAGTTAATTATGCCTGACTGGAAAAAACTGATAGAAGGTAAAATCGCACTCGCCAAAAAAGGCTTAAAACGAAACGAACCTAATCAAAATAATCGCATTCCTGCAGGACAAACTCTGACCACTAAATTTCCTATACTTGATTTGGGTATTAGACCTGAAGTAGATGAAAGTAATTGGAAATTAAAAGTGTTTGGCCTTGTCGAAAAGGAAATTGATTTGGACTGGGCTTCCTTATTAAAACTTCCCCAAACAAAAGATATTTCAGATTTTCATTGTGTAACGCGTTGGTCGATGTTGGATGTACCCTGGGAGGGTGTTTTAGCAAGAGACATATTAGCGTTGGCTAAGCCATTAGATAAAGCGCATTATGTAACGCTTCATAGTTATGACGATTACACAACCAATATTCCACTAGAAGTGATGTTAGATGATGATGTGATTGTAGCTCATCATGTTTTTAACAAACCTCTAGAAAATGAACATGGTGGTCCAGTAAGATTGGTCGTACCTAAACGCTATGCATGGAAAAGTGCAAAGTGGCTGAAAGCTATTGAATTACATGCAGAAGATAGGCCAGGTTTTTGGGAGGTACGCGGATATCATAATGATGCAGATCCGTGGCTTGAAGAGCGTTTTTCGGAAAATTAACATTAATTTTCGTGATAATATTATTGATATGAAAAATGCATATAAAAAAATAGGAAGTTGGATTGCAATTTTTGCAATGCTTTTGACATCCTTTATGCCATTAATTTCTCATGCAGTTGAATCAAAGAACAATACTCATAAAATAGAGAGAATTTGTACTTCTCAAGGCATTAAATTTGTTTCGACGCAAAATCAGAGCTCAGATAAAAATCATACAAATATTAATATGGGCCATTGTGCTTATTGTTCGATAGCTTCAGATAAGCATTATTTACCTGAAAGAAATACCCAATTAGGATTAATTTTAATTCCTAATGCTGCAAAATTTTTTCTTGAATATGAGTCGCCAGTAATAGTAGCCCATTTCAGAACTTCCTTTTTTCCCCAAGCTCCACCCTTAGTTTAAAAATTTACTTTTGCCTCGATTAAATTCTGTAATCGAATTTAATCTTTTTTAGTATTTTTTTAAACCAAGGATAAATATGAAATTTAAAAAATCATTATTCATTAGCTTTTTAATAGCAGCATCTATCCCAAGCTATGTATTTGCTTGTGCAAGTTGTGGATGTATTCTAAGTACTGATTGGGATGCTCAAGGAATTTCAGGTGCTCCAGGCATTCGATTAGATTTACGTTATGACTACTTAAATCAAAATCAATATCGCTCCGGTAACAATAAAATCTCAAAAGATGCTGTTAATGCAGGAGGAAATGAAGTTGAAAACAAAACAACCAATCATTATGTGACAGCGGGTATTGATTACAGCCCAAGCCGAGATTGGGGTACTAATGTTCAGATTCC
>DOEL01000054.1:0-2222 GCA_003533095.1 Methylophilaceae bacterium
GCTTCATCACATCCTGCAACGTCAGCAAAGGTTGTTTGATTGTTTGTTTGATCAAGCTGTCTTGCCTTACTCTTACCAAATGAGAATGGACCACCGCCCCCTTTGCCGCCACCTTGCATCTGACGCATAAAGAAGATCCAGACGCCGACAAGAAGAATCATCGGAAACCATGAGATAAAAATACTCATAAGCACCGATTGTTGCTCTTCAGGTTTAGCTTCAACGATGACATTATTTTTTAGAAGATCAGATACCAACCAAGGATCAGTAGGAGCATAGGTATTAAATTTTTTACCTTCACTCGTCGTACCTTTAATTTTATGGTTATCAATTTCAACTTTCGCGATCTTGCCTTCTTTTACTTGCTCCATAAACTGGGAGTAAACAAGTGCTGTCTCATTTTTCGACGTACCTGAAAACTGATTGAAAATAGTCATGAGAATGAGTGCGATCGCAACCCAAATGGCAATACTTTTTAGTGTGCTGTTATTCAATTGATGGATGACCTCGTATCATCTTAAGTTAATCATTTTATTTTAAACCTAATACGTGACTTCATTGTGACTTTTTAAGCTTTTGCAAAGCCAAGCAAGTAAACTTCACTACTTCGATCACGAGAGGCTTTAGGCTTCACCGTAATCACCTTTTCAAACTCAGGACGCATCTTTTTTACCAGTTCATCAAAGTCGCTACCTACGAAGGTTTTGACTAGAAAATGGCCGCCTGGTTTCAACCATTGTAAAGAAAAGTCTAAAGCAAGCTCGGTGAGATACATCACACTTGGCTGGTCGACTGTCTTGATACCGGTAATATTGGGGGCCATATCCGAAATTACAAGGTCTATCAGGGAATTATTTAAGTGAGTTTCAAGCTCTCTTAAAGAGGCTTCTTCCCTAAAATCGCCTTGAATAAAGTCTACGCTTGGAATGGGATCCATAGGGAGTAAATCCATAGCAATAATATGGCCTTTGCCTTGGAGCAATTTGGCTGCCACCTGAGACCAACTTCCGGGTGTTGAACCCAAATCCACAACATTCATCCCGGGCTTAATGAGCTTATATTTCTCATGAATCTCCATAAGCTTATAGGCAGCCCTCGAACGAAATCCATCTTTCTGCGCCTGTTTCACGAAAGCATCATTCACATGCTCTTGCATCCAGGCCTTGCTAGTTCTTGTTCTTTTCATCTGTTAAAATCGATTCTTTAGATCTTTAGAAATTTTCTACCTTGAATTCAAAAGCCATTGCATATCTTCGAAGCTTAGCTCACACATTAAATCCGGTTGTTAGAATTGGCAATAAAGGCCTAACGGCATCTGTCATTAAAGAGATTGATCTTAATTTAAAAGCACATGAGTTGATTAAAATTAAAATCCAAAATGACGAAAAGTCGGTGCGTGAATCTATGTTAAGTGAAATATGTGAAGCACTCGAAGCAACTGCCGTTCATCATATTGGCTTACAAATTATTGTCTATCGTGCGGCCTCAGAGCCTAAGATTGTGTTACCTAAATAATTACCTAATTTTTAAAATAGCAAACACACCTAGGAAACACTCAAGCAAATAAGCAATACTTGAAATGCCGTGCCATGTTGCAAATCGATCGGCGAATACACTCTCCATCACATCTTTTGGCATTGCTTCTAATTTAAATTTTTCTAGTAATGGATTTATACCTAAATGACTAATCAAAATAAGAAGAAGCATCAGCACAATGAGCCAGAAAAAGCCTTGTTTTAATGCGTTCGTACCAAACTGATACACACGCTGAATAAGTAAATAGATACTAGTCGCCATACCTACATAGGCCATCATCTTAAAAAGTTGGCCTGCGATACTTCCTGCAAGTTGCGCCTCAGGAATAAGTTTAAATAATTCATAAGCCACAATGCCCACAACCCACAAACCACCTATCCAAAAGGTTGCAGCAATGAGCGCTAAATTTTCTAACCATGGTTTCATTGTGTTTTTAGTTTAATACAAAAATGGATTTAATTTATAAATACTTGATATCTAAAATCTCATAAGATTTAGCGCCACCGGGGGTATTCACTTCGGCCACATCGCCCACAGCTTTACCGATAAATGCTTTTGCAATCGGAGAATTAATTGAAATTTTTTTATGTTTAATATCAGCTTCATCGTCACCCACGATTTGATAGATCAGGATATCTTCGGTATCAAGATCTTGTGCTTCAACGGTTGAACCAAATACACATTGA
>DOEL01000054.1:2502-3714 GCA_003533095.1 Methylophilaceae bacterium
TCGCCCACAATCGTCTTAGGATCAATCACCATGGCATTAGATAATTTAGCTTCAATTTCTGCAATGCGGCCTTCAATAAAACTTTGGCGTTCTTTTGCAGACTCGTATTCGGCATTCTCAGACAAGTCACCTTGCGCTCTTGCCTCCGCGATAGCCTGAATGATATTTGGACGATCAACACTTTTTAGACGCTGGAGTTCTTCTTTAAGAAGCTCAGCACCTTTAATGGTCATGGGTATTTGTTTAAGCATATTCATTCCTATTAAAACAAAAACCACGCTCTTTTAAGTTGAGTGTGGTTTTATAAAAAATGAGTTTATTTTAACTAAGTTCTTTATGCAAGCTTTGAATAGAGGTGACTGTTAACTCTTCTACGAAATTCATACCAATACATGCTGCTTTAGCACCTGCAATAGTTGTGTAATAAGTGACTTTATTTTGTAATGCATATCTTCTAATTTCGTATGAGTCTGCAATCGCACGTTTATCTTCGGTGACATTAACAATGAAAGAAATTTCATTATTTTTTATCATATCTACAATATGCGGTCTTCCTTCAGCAACTTTATTCACTGGAACAACATTAAGTCCCGCATCCGTTAAAGCTTTTGCTGTACCTTTAGTTGCTACAATTTGAAAGCCTAACTGATCGAGTGACTTAGCAATTTCAACGACCTTATGGTGGTCTTCGCGACGCACACTAATAAAGGCTTTTCCATCTTTAGGTAATTTTGTAGAGGAGCCAAGTTGAGATTTAATAAATGCTTCAGCAAATGTTTTACCTAAACCCATCACCTCCCCTGTAGATTTCATTTCAGGTCCTAAAATCGTATCCACACCTGGAAATTTAATAAATGGAAATACGGCTTCTTTCACAGAGAAGAATTTCGGCACGATTTCTTTAGTGACTTTTTGTGACTTAAGACTCATACCAACCATGTTGCGCGCTGCAATTTTAGCTAACTGCAATCCGCATGCTTTAGATACAAAAGGAACGGTACGAGAGGCTCTAGGATTAACTTCTAAAACATAGATGACATCACCTTGAATCGCAAACTGCACATTCATAAGCCCTATGACATTGAGCGCTTTCGCCATCTCGATCGTTTGTTTTCTTAATTCGTCTTGAATTTTTTTAGACAAGCTATAAGGCGGAAGCGAGCATGCGGAGTCACCTGAGTGAACGCCTGCTTGTTCGATGTGCTCCATAAT
>DOEL01000054.1:4084-5502 GCA_003533095.1 Methylophilaceae bacterium
GCATCATTTAAAAAACGATCAAGAAGGACAGGAGACTCATGAGAGACTTTTACAGCTTCACGCATATATCTTTCAAGTTGTGCTTGCTCGTGAACGATCTCCATCGCACGACCACCTAAAACATAACTCGGTCTTACTACAAGCGGGTATCCAATTTCCTCAGCTAAACGAATCGCATCTTCAGGTGTTCTTGCAGTGCGATTAGGCGGCTGTTTTAATCCAATTGAATTTAACATTTTTTGGAAGCGCTCACGGTCTTCTGCCATATCAATGGCATCAGGGGTTGTCCCAATAATCGGCACACCTGCTTTTTCCAAATCTTTCGCGAGCTTGAGTGGAGTTTGTCCACCATACTGCACAATGACACCCAATGGTTTTTCAATGGCCACAATTTCCAATACATCTTCAAGCGTGACGGGTTCAAAATAAAGTCGGTCTGAGGTGTCGTAATCAGTAGATACAGTTTCAGGATTACAGTTGACCATGATGGTTTCATAACCATCTTCACGTAAGGCAAGCGCTGCATGCACACAACAGTAATCAAATTCAATACCCTGTCCGATACGATTTGGCCCACCACCCAACACAATAATTTTTTTATTTGTTGTGGGATTAGCTTCACACTCTTCTTCGTATGTTGAATACATATAAGCTGTATTCGTAGAGAATTCTGCAGCACACGTATCCACACGCTTATAAACGGGTCTCACATGATGCTTGTGACGATAATTTCTAACGTCTTCTTGTTTTACTTTTAGAAGTGCTGCAAGTCTTCGATCAGAAAATCCTTTTTGTTTTAGTTGAAATAAATGTTCTCTTGATAAATCGTTGAGTGAAGTTCCTAATAAATCTTTTTCAATTTCAATAATGTTTTTAATTTGATGTAAGAACCATGGGTCAATATTTGAGTGTCCAAAGACTTCCTCAATGGACATACCTAATCTAAATGCATCACCCACATACCAGATGCGCTCGGGTCCTGGCTCTCTTAATTCTTTAATGATGAGATCTTGATCCGTCGTTTTTTCATCCAAACCATCCACACCAATTTCAAGGCCTCTTAATGCTTTTTGGAAAGACTCTTGGAAGGTTCGGCCGATGGCCATCACTTCGCCCACCGATTTCATTTGGGTCGTGAGTCTTGAATCCGCCTGTGGAAATTTTTCAAATGCAAAGCGAGGAACTTTGGTCACCACATAATCAATGCTCGGCTCAAAAGATGCGGGTGTAGCGCCACCTGTGATTTCATTCTTTAATTCATCCAATGTAAAACCGACAGCAAGTTTTGCTGCAATCTTCGCAATCGGAAAGCCCGTCGCTTTTGATGCTAATGCGGATGAACGAGATACGCGAGGATTCATTTCAATCACAATCATGCGTCCATCTTTTGGATTAATGGCAAATTGCACATTGGATCC
>DOEL01000098.1:0-1783 GCA_003533095.1 Methylophilaceae bacterium
GAATTTCTCGCGTTTTCCAAATTTTCTAGACCATCGATATTAATATGTGATATTTCAATGCCTGAAGTCAACGGCATTGAGCTTTACAAACAACTCTTAAATAATCATTTGGATATTCCGGTCATTTTTATTAGCGGCGAATCTTCAATTCAACAAAGTATTGATGCGATGAAAATTAGTCCTATTGAATTTCTTGTAAAACCATTTGATATTAATGAGCTTCTTATTGCAATCGAAAAAGCTTATCGCGCTGAAACTAAAAAAGTGACTTTGAACAATTTACTCAAAACCTTATCCCCTCGAGAAAAAGAAGTTTATAACTATTTAATTCAAGGATTCAATAATAATGAACTTACGGAAAAAATGAATATTTCCATACCCACAGTTAAACAGTACAAATCTGAAGTAATGAGAAAACTGGGTATAAATTCACTATCGCAACTCATCGATCTAAGTCACTAGCACCCATAGAAAATCATGCTTTTGTAGGATATTCATAGAATAAATATCCCTTTACTATCAAAGCATGAAAAATGCTGAATATAATTTCAATCTTCTTAAGCAAAAGAGAATTGAGCGTGGCTTGTCAATTCTAGACATAGCTAATCAGCTTTGTTTAGCAGAAAGACAGATATTATCTATCGAAGAAAATAAGCCTCATCATTTTCCCTCCCCGTCTTTAAAGTTAGTTTGTGTCAGAAAATATGCTCAAGTACTTGATTTAAAAATTTCTGAAGTTTTCCAAACGGACGAAATATCTACTCAATAAATGACTAATTCCGCTACACACAAGGCTATTGAATTAGCTCAACAATATATTCGCGCACATCTTTCAGAAAAAATAACCATGCTTAATTTAAGAAACGCTTCTGGCTACTCAGACCGTTCCCTCCAGCTTTTATTTAAGAGGCACTTTAATAAAACACCTTTTGAGTTTATTGAAGAAGAAAGACTTGTTTTGGCTTATAGCTTAATTAAGCGACACAAAAGTACTAAAAAAACGACTGATATTGCTCTCAATGTGGGGTTCAAACATCTTGGAAGATTCTCTGTAAAATTCAAAGCTAGATTCGGAATTCACCCATCAGTTCTCTCTAAAACCTCATAAAAATCAATCTTTAGACTCATTTTTTTAAGGAAAAGAGTCTTTTTAAGTTAACAATAATTTAAATCCAGCAATCACTAAAACTAATGCTAATACTTTTTTAATAGTATTAGCTGTATAAAATTTTATTCCAAGTGTTGTACCAATTAATGCACCAATCAAAGTTGCACCTATGAATAAAGGTAATTGAGTTGGTAAATTTTGAACGGAAGAATAGTTTCCAAGTAAACCGAAACTCGAATTAATTAAAATAAAGAGTGCAGTGATACCCGAAGTTGTTTTAGTGGAGCCCCAGCCTAAAAATAATAGAAGTGGAGAAAGAAATATACCGCCACCTGTTCCAGTCAATCCTGCCAAAAATCCGATGAGTGAACCAATAATCATTGCTAAAAAAAATGGTGGCTTCTTAAGATCTTTATCGATCCGACTAGAAAGATTTGTCATAAGAGAAATAGCGGATAACAAAAGAATCAAGCCGACAATAGATTTATAAATATGACTTGGTGCATTAATAAAACCCCCTAAAAATGCAAAAGGGATTGCGCCTATCGCAATCGGCAATAAAACTTTTAAATCAAAAAAACCTTTTTTTATAAAACGCCAGCTCGTAAATGAAGCGATAAAAATATTTAAAACTAATGCAGTGGGTTTAATAATTGCATTGGGAATATTAAATAG
>DOEL01000098.1:2130-3523 GCA_003533095.1 Methylophilaceae bacterium
GCGCCCATTAATAAACATAAGCTTATGGCTAAGTCGATTAATTCAAAATGCATAAAAACTTTCTGATTGTTGAATAGTAACCATAACTAATTAATTATAAAGCGTTTAATAGATTTATCGGAGTAAAATGCTCAACTATGCAAACGAATGCTCAATCTTCACTAAAAGCCATTAATAAATATCGCCCTTACTGGGCGAAGCGCTTTGGCAAAGCCCCAATACTTCCTATGACGCGAAAGGAAATGGATGTATTAGGCTGGGATAGTTGCGACATTATTTTAGTGACGGGTGACGCTTATATTGATCACCCAAGTTTCGGCATGGCTTTAGTGGGTCGACTTCTTGAAGATCATGGATTTCGTGTAGGCATTATCTCGCAACCCGATTGGTCAAGTGCCGAACCATTTAAAGCACTAGGTAAACCCAATCTTTATTTCGGTATCACGGCTGGCAATATGGACAGCATGGTAAATCGATATACTGCTGATCGAAAAATTCGTTCAGATGATGCCTATACCCCAGGTGCAATTGCCGGTAAACGTCCTGATCGCGCAGTGCTCGTCTATTCTCAACGATGTCGAGAAGCATTTTCTGATATACCTTTAGTGATCGGAAGTATTGAAGCAAGTCTTCGTCGAATCGCTCATTATGATTATTGGTCTGATAAAGTTCGTCGTTCAATACTAGTCGATTCTAAAGCCGATATCTTGTTATATGGTAACGCTGAACGAGCGCTGATTGAACTTACACATCGCATCGCGAATGGGGAAAAAGTAGAAGATATTCAAGATATTCGAGGTACTGCATTCTTGCGTAAAAAAATTCCTGAAGGCTGGGAAGAAGTTGCATCTACCCACCTTGATCGTCCCGGCAAGATAGAAAAGCATGTTGATCCTTACGAAATGAAAATGGGTGTCGGTTCTGATTGTGAAACAAACGCTAAATCAGATGAAAAGACATTACCTCCCGGCACCCAAATCATTGAGTTAGTTAAAAAAACAAAAACTGATCGTAATAAACAGGTGGTGCGCTTACCAAGCTTTGAAGAAGTGGTTGATAACCCTGTTCTTTATGCACATGCATCTCGTGTACTTCATCTTGAAGCAAACCCAGGTAACGCCCGTGCACTCATTCAAAGACATGGGGATCGCGAGGTATGGTTAAATCCGCCTCCTATTCCCCTTACAACTCAAGAGATGGATTATGTCTATGGAATGCCCTATGCAAGAAAACCACATCCTCATTATGGCAACGCTAAAATTTCTGCATGGGAAATGATCCGTTTTTCAGTCAACATTATGCGAGGGTGTTTTGGTGGATGTACTTTCTGTTCTATTACGGAACATGAGGGTCGTATCATTCAAAGTCGATCAGAAGAAAGTATCTTAAAAGA
>DOEL01000028.1:0-1999 GCA_003533095.1 Methylophilaceae bacterium
ATGAAACTTATAAACATTTACTGAAGACTTACGATATTAATCTTAATTATCAGAAGCTCAATAAAGAAGCACGTTATAAAGCTGGATTCTTAAAAGAAGAGCTTATTTAAATCTTAAAAAGATTTAACACGCCATTAAAATCTGAGTGGTTAAATTTAAACCTTGATTTTTCTTGCACAATAGGTTTGGCATGGTAAGCAATGCTATACTCAGCTTCAGCTAACATTTTTAAATCATTCGCTCCATCACCAATCACGATTGTTTTGGATTGATCAATATGGAGTTTAGCTTTAAATTCTCTTACTGTTTGGGCCTTCACTTCGTCATTTACAATACGACCTAATACTCTACCAGTGAGTTTCTTATCTTTAATTTCAAGTTGATTAGATATAGCAACATCAATTCCTAATTTATTTTTTACGTGATCTGCAAAATAATCGAAGCCACCTGAAACAAGCACTGTAGTAATATTATTTTTACGACAAGCTTCAATCCATGCTTGAGTGCCCTCGTTAAATTTTAATCTTTCTTGTATAACCCTAAAGAGCATTTCTTCTCCAAGACCCTCTAATAATGAAACGCGCTTAATAAGACTCTGAGAAAAATCAATGTCTCCATTCATGGCACTTTTAGTAATCAATGCGACATCTTCTTTTTTGCCACACATGTCTGCAATTTCATCAATACATTCAATTGATATGAGTGTTGAATCCATATCCATTACACATAAACTGAATTCATTTAAAGCTTTGTAATGATCTAGAATTGCAAAATCTATATGTTTGAGATGAAGCTGATTTTTTAGATCTTTAGGTAAGTCCTCTTCAATTTCATAGATAGCAGCATTGTCATTAATGAGCTGATATTGAGAAGCTATCGCTTGGCCTAAAATTTTAGAAATTTCTTCCAAATGACTTTGAAAACTATGTGAAGACTGAACTAATAATTTCATTGTAAGAATAAATGATAAAAAGCTATAAATGAGTAATTCTAACATTGCTATGAAAATATAATTCTTAACTAGCATGTTTGTCTAAATTCATAGAAAATAATGCTTATTTAGCTCCTTTTTTACCATGAATCTCCACGAATATCAGGCCAAACAATTAATTGCAAAATACGGTATTTCTGTTCCAAAAGGTATTGCAATTAAGTCTATAGATGAGTTAGAACAATCAATAGCTGAATTAGAATCTTCCTCTTATGTCATCAAAGCCCAAATTCACGCGGGCGGAAGAGGAAAAGCAGGTGGCGTTAAGATTGTCAGCTCGAAAAAAGAGGCGGTTGAAGTTGTAAATTCACTTCTCCATAAAAAACTTGTCACCTATCAAAATAAACCGGATGGTCAGCCCATTAATACGCTTCTTATCGAAGAGTCATGTGACATCGAAAAAGAATTATATTTCTCTATTTTGGTTGATAGGCAATCAGAAAAAATTGTCGTCATTGCATCTTCTGCTGGCGGTATGGAAATTGAAGAAATTTCTAAAAAAAATCCTGAAAAAATTATTAAAGAAATATGCAGCCCTATTAACGGTCTCATGGACTTTCAGTCAAGAAATATTGCCTTTTCGTTAGGTTTACCAAATGAAATGATTAATGATTTTGTGAAGTTTTCTCGTAATGCTTTTAAGGTCTTTGTTGAAAATAATTTAGCGCTATTAGAGATTAATCCGCTCGTGATTACCTCTCACAAAAAAATAATTGCCCTCGATTGTAAAATAAATGTTGATGACAATGCGCTCTACAAGCAAAAGACATTAGCTGAACTTCGTGATTGGTCACAAAATGATTCTAAAGAAGCTGAGGCTTTTGACGCGGGATTAAATTACATTGCACTTAATGGCAATATTGGCTGTATGGTCAATGGTGCAGGTCTTGCGATGGCCACCATGGATCTTATTAAACTATATGGTGGAGAACCTGCAAACTTTTTAGATGTTGGTGGCGGAGCTACTTCAGAAACAGTTGCGAAAGCTTTTAAAATTATTCTTGATGA
>DOEL01000028.1:2408-2959 GCA_003533095.1 Methylophilaceae bacterium
AAAAAACTTTTACAAACAAGCGGGCTAAATATCAAAGCTGCTAATACACTAACTGAGGCGGCAACCATCGCAACTAGCCTTATAAAAAAATAATATGTCTATTCTAATTAATAAATCTACCAAAGTAATTTGCCAGGGATTTACTGGTAAGCAAGGTACTTTTCACTCAGAGCAAGCGCTCGCTTATGGTACAAAACTAGTAGGAGGGGTTACGCCTGGTAAGGGCGGAACAACTCATCTAAATTTACCAGTATTTAATACAGTAAGAGATGCCATTAAAACAACGGGTGCTAACGCCACAGTCATTTATGTCCCCCCTGCTTATGCTGCAGATTCGATTATTGAAGCTTCGGAAGAAGGCATTGAAATTATTGTATGTATTACAGAAGGTATTCCCATTCAAGACATGATTAATGTGAAGGCGGCTATGCGCGCTAATCAATCAAAACTGATTGGGCCTAACTGCCCCGGTGTTATTACGCCCGGAGAATGTAAGATTGGTATCATGCCGGGTAGCATTCATTTACCAGGATCAATTGGCATTATTTCAA
>DOEL01000094.1 GCA_003533095.1 Methylophilaceae bacterium
GCTGCTGATGCTAAACCAGCTGCTGCTCCAGCAAAGGCTGACAAAAAAGCTGCTCCAGCTGCTAAACCAGCTGCTGCTCCAGCTGCTGATGCTAAAGCTGCTAAGTAATTAGCTTTTTGTATCTCAAATAAAAAGGCGCTTTTAGCGCCTTTTTTTATGTCTATTTGTTTTCTATTTTTTTGTGGGTGCTGCAAATGTAAAAGCATCTGAAAAAAATTCATCTTCAGGAAGTCCATGAGCAATAAATGCCTTATGAGCTACTTCTACCATTTGTGGAGCGCCACAACAATACATTTGATAGTCATTCAAATTTTCAAAATCTTCTAATACAGCTTCATGCACCAAGCCTTTGCGTCCCATCCATTTATCTTCTTTAGGGGATTCTGATAGTACGGGTATATATTCAATATGCGAATATTCATTTGCCCATTTTTTGCATAGTACATCCATATATAAGTCTTCTAATATCCTTGCGCCACGATAAAGCTTAATGGGTCTTCTCATACCCTTTTGAATGGATTCTTCGATCATGCCCTTAATGGGTGCAAATCCTGTTCCACCAGCAACAAAAATAATCGGCTTTAAAGATTCTTCACGCAAAAAGAAATTTCCAAAAGGTCCCTCGACACGCAAAATAGATTTTTCTTTCATTTCTTTAAATACATATTCTGTAAATTCGCCACCTGGAATGAGTCTAAGGTGAATCTCAAGCACATTAGATTCATGAGAGGGGCTTGCAATCGAAAAAGCTCGCCTCTTTCCATCTTTTAGTAAAAATTCTAAATATTGTCCTGCTACAAATTGAAGTTTGTCAGTGCTAGGAAGTTTTAATTTCATGAGCATGACGTCATGCGTAAGTTTCTCAAGAGCTTCAACACGCACAGGAAATATCTTGGGTCGAATATTATTCGTGATCGCAAGCTCTTTAATTTCAATCGTTAAATTTTCAGTAGCGATCGCGCAACAAAATAATGTCATACCATTTTTAATTTCTTCTTCTGAGATCACGGATGATTGATAGTCTTCTAAATGCACTTTACCTTCAACCACTTTACCTTTGCATGCACCGCAAGCACCATTTCGACAACCATAAGGCAAATGAATGCCTGCATCAATAGCTGCTTCTACAATCGTTTGGCTTGGCTTGGCTTGAAAGGTATGCCCGCTAGGTAAAAGTTTAATGGTGTAACTCATTATTTTAAAAGTTCGTCATCGCGGCGATATTCGCCCTCAATCACATCCTCTTCTGATGAATGAATATTTTGAGAAGAACTATCTTTAATAGGAATCAGCAACAATATAACGGCAAAAAAATCCGTAATAACGCCAGGAATAATAAACAAAATGCCTGCAAATAAATTACGAGCACTTCCAATCATGGCTTTAATGGGATTGCCTCCTTGTCCCATCGCGCCCATAAGTTTTGTAAAAACTAATTGTTTTTCTTCTTTGATCAATCGC
Organism: Methylophilaceae bacterium; assembly: GCA_003533095.1. GTDB lineage: Bacteria > Pseudomonadota > Gammaproteobacteria > Burkholderiales > Methylophilaceae > Methylopumilus. The sequence goes on from DOEL01000094.1 coordinate 1,462, forward strand.
CAACCAAGGTAAGTGACTAAAACCATATATAGAAAAAACCACCATCCATAAAGATGACTTAGTTTAAAGATGCCCCATATTTCAATGACTGGGAAGGACAATAAAAGAATAGTAAAAAGTAATCGCATTAGGTTATTCTATGATTTTAACCAGAATTATATGTAATAAATGATCGTTGTGCTTAAGAGCTTGATGCAATCATTCTTAAGGAACGATTTTATGATGATTTAGCTCCAACCACTAAATTTTTATTAAAGGTCGTCATTCATGTTAAGCCGTATTTTTTCTTTATCAAAAAAAATAACAATGCTACTCAGTCTATTTTTGATTAGCTTAATCTTAAATAGTGCACATGCTAACGAATCTTTATTCTTAAAAGATAAAAATGAATTCTTGCCACCTGATGAAGCATTTCAATTAACGGTTAAAAAAAATTCTCAATCTATTGAAACATCCTTCTTTATTGCAAAAGACTATTACCTTTATCGCAACAAATTTAAAGTTGAATTTGATCATGCGCCTCAAAGCCAAATACTTTTACCTGTGGCTGAAATTAAAACGGATACACATTTTGGAAAAACAGAAATTTATCACGACACTTTAAATGCCTCTATTCCCTATGATGCTAATCATCCTCCAAAAAATATCAGTATTACTTATCAAGGCTGTAGTGCAAAAGGCCTTTGCTATGCTCCCATTAAAAAAGAATTTATATTTGATAACATTCAAAGCAATGGGTCAAAAACAATCAGCTCTACTTCAGAAGTTGATACGATGCAATTTTTACTTCAGTCACAACATGTCGGTCTTATCTTATTAGGATTCTTCATCGCAGGATTGTTGCTTTCACTCACACCTTGTGTATTACCCATGATTCCCATTCTCTCGAGTATTATTTTTGCATCTCATAAGCGACCCTCTCATCAAACACGTTTAAAAGATTTCTTTCTATCCTTAAGTTATGTAAGCGGTGTTTCTTTTACTTATACACTGCTCGGTGTCTTTGCGGGATTATCAGGTAACTTAATCACGACAAGCATACAAAGCCCGATGCTCATGGGTATCATGGGTATTGTTTTTATTCTTTTAGCGCTTTCTATGTTTGATTTATATGCGCTTAAATTACCTCACTTTATCGAGCATTTTATTGCGACTTCAATTCTGCGTGTCGAAGGTGGAAAGTATCTTAATGTATTTATTATTGGCACAATTTCGTCACTTGTTTTAAGTCCTTGCATCGCACCTCCTCTTGCAGGAGCAATTATTTACATTAACCAATCGCGTGATTTTATTTTAGGTGGTTTAGCTTTGTTTACGCTTTCAATTGGTATGAGCATGCCACTTCTTCTTATTGGCATTTTTTCTGACCAATGGCTTCCTAAGCGCGGTCATTGGATGATTATCGTTAAAGAACTTATTGGCTTTATGTTAATTGCTATAGGCCTTTTTATTATGAGTCCACTATTCCCAGAACATATTGATCAAATTGCTTATAGTGGTTTATTACTCGCACTCTCTATTTACTTATTTTTTGCAAACCGTCGTTTCAAATACAAAACAATGTCTTGGGTGCATCTTTCAGCTTTTGTAACACTTACGCTTTCAATTTTACTTTTTGGATTATCGCTTCAAAAAATAAATGTATCCGACAATGAAAATATTTCTAATACATCAAAGCCTAATCACGTCTCTGTTTTACCTTTTAAGCAAATTCAGAGTCTTGATGATTTATCTCGGGAACTTGATCAGCGTGACAATAAAATGATCATGCTCGATTTCTATGCAGACTGGTGTGTTTCTTGTAAAGAATACGAAAAACTTACCTTTAGTCATCCTAAAGTCAAAGAGCACTTAGCTGAATATAGGCTGCTCCAGGTGGATGTCACTAAAAATAATGCCGAACACAAAGCTTTATTAAAACATTTCAATCTTTACGG
>DOEL01000095.1:0-9316 GCA_003533095.1 Methylophilaceae bacterium
AATCTCTGCCCTAAAAGTGTTGGCTTAATTATTTCATCATCTATGCTAATGAGTTTCTTATTAGTCGCAATTTTTAGTTCGTTATTAATAGCGGAAATATTGAGTCCTGTTTTTTCTTCGAAACTTTGAATAGTAAATCCATCAATCAAACGTAATTGATTCATCATAAATTCAAAAGCTAAATCTTTCTCCTGAACATTTGTTTCTGATTCAATCATATTTTGTGTATTTACTTTTTCTATATATTGCTTAGGATTTTTATAACGACTTTCGCGCGATATTTTGTCGTGAAAGGTGAGTTTGCTATGAGCACCAGCACCTATCCCCAAGTAATCTCCAAATTGCCAATAATTTAAATTATGTTGGCATTCTGATTTAGGTTTTGCAAAAGCAGAGGTTTCATAATGTTTATAACCATGCTCACTTAAAATAGCTTCAATAGTTTCTTGCATGACTGCACTCTCATCATCCAGAGGTAATTTAGGAGGATGCTTAAAAAAGAAAGTATTCGGTTCAATTGTGAGGTGATAAAAGGATAAATGTTTTGTATTAAAAGAAACTGCAGTCTTAGCATCACTGATTGCTTCATCTAATGTTTGATGCGGTAATGCGTACATTAAATCTAAATTCACTTCATTGAAATGCTGCATTGCAATTTCAATTCCTTTTTTAGCGTCTAGACTATTATGAATACGACCTAATGATTTTAGATGTTCATCGTTAAATGATTGAATACCTAGAGATACTCTTGTCACACCTGCTTCTTTATAGCTCTCAAAGTGATTTGTATCAATCGTCCCTGGGTTAGCCTCAAGTGTAATTTCAGCGTCATATAAAATAGGCGTGAGAGCACGAACGTTACCTAAAATTTTCTGAATAGCTTTCCCACTAAAAAGACTTGGCGTGCCACCACCAAAAAAAATGGAATGAATTTTTCTGCCCCAAATTTTAGGTAATGAGAATTCGAGATCTTTAATTAGTGCATTTACATACATCGATTCTAAATCACTAAAGTTTTGAGTGTCTTTATATTCGTGTGAATTGAAATCACAATAAGGACATTTTTTTACACACCAAGGAATGTGAATGTAGAGTGCGAGTGGTGGAGGCATAGCGAGTCTTGGAATCTGACTCATAAACTACTTATTTATTTTTTAAATAAGGATTAATAAGATCATCAATCATTTGATGAAGTGCTTCCTTCATTTGCTTTTCCGAGACTTCCATTAAAAGACCATCTTCAATAGCATCTTGAGAAAGTTGTCTTATTTCATCAAAGTTTTCTTTCATAACTTTTATTTTTTCTGTACATGAGACAACTGATTGATCGTCACGTATCCAAGTAGGCCATTTATTTTTTAATTTATCCATAAATCTGATTTAATCTTAATTTAAGTTTATGTAACGCCTGTCCTCGATGACTAATACGGTTTTTAATATCCGGAGGTAATTCTGCCACAGCTTTTTCAGTCATATGATCTAAAAATAAAGGATCGTAACCAAAACCACCGGAACCCCTCGGAGCTTTTAAAATTTCTCCATGCCAAATACCTTCGACAACAATCGGCTCTGGATCGAATTCATGTTTTACAAATACAATGACACATGTGTAATGTGCTTTGCGGTTTGATTCATTTTCTAAGCTTTTTAAAAGTTTTTCATTATTTTTTTGATCTGAGGATGGCTCTCCTGCAAATCGGGCTGATAATACTCCTGGTTTTCCATCAAGCGCGTCCACACAAATACCTGAATCATCTGCTATTGCAGGTAGTTTTGATAAGCGGCTTGCGTGCCTTGCCTTGATAAGCGCATTCTCAACGAAAGTGTGAAAAGGCTCTTCAGTCGCTTCAATTTTAAAATGTGACTGAGGTAAAATCTCAATATTCATATCATCTAAGATCGATTGAATTTCGATGAGTTTTTTGGCATTGCTTGTTGCAATGACGATTTGGTTCTTCATGAAATTACTTTAAAACGTTTTTTTGTAATTGAATAAGTTCTTTAATGCCATTGGCTGCAAGATCGGACATCTCGTCCATCATCGCACGAGAAAAAGGAGTGCCTTCGGCAGTGCCTTGAATTTCTACAAAACCACCTGAGCCTGTCATGACAATATTCATATCGGTGTCACAACTTGAATCTTCAGAATAATCTAAATCTAATAAAGGTTTGCCCTCATGAAGACCAACGGAAATAGCAGCTACTGAATCAATTAGGGGGGATTCAGTTATCAGTTTTTGATTGATAAGGTGCGTAATGGCATCATGAACAGCGACATAAGCTCCTGTGATACTTGCCGTGCGTGTTCCACCATCAGCTTGAATCACATCACAATCAACTTGAATAGTGCGTTCACCTAGTTTTTTCAAATCAATAATCGCACGTAAACTTCTTCCAATAAGACGTTGAATTTCTTGTGTGCGGCCTGATTGTTTTCCGCGAGCCGCTTCGCGATCCATTCTGGATCCAGTCGATCTTGGAAGCATACCGTATTCAGCTGTAATCCAACCTTGGTTTTGGCCTTTTAAAAAAGAAGGTACTTTTTCATCAATACTTGCTGTGCATAACACATGGGTATCACCAAACTTAATTAAGACAGAACCTTCTGCATGTTTTGTGTAATGTCTAATAATTTCAACCGGTCTTAATTGGTTGTGAGCACGTTGATTTAATCTCATGATCTTATCCTCAATAGAAGACGTCATTATAAGCTAGCTTTAATTGATTGATATCTTGTCATTTAAAGGTTTTAGTCGCAAATGCAACTATAGATTGATAAAATGACGCTTAAATATTGAATTGGATACTCTATGGTTTTAAGTATGACCGGTTTCTCTTTTAAAGAAGCAGATACAGAACAGGGTATTTTGCTGCTTGAATTTCGGTCTTTAAATAATCGATATTTAGAGCTCCAAGTAAAATTAGATGAATCCTTAAGATCTTTTGAGCCTATGATTCGCGATTTGATATCTGCGGAAATTAAAAGAGGCAAAGTGGATTGTAGAATTTATTTCAAACCCAAAAACCATATACTTGATGTTAAAAATGTAGATCCACTAAAGTTAAAACAGCTCGCGACTTCAGTCGATGAAATTGCAAAACATTTTCCCCATGTGCAACCAGTTAATGCACTCGATATTTTAAAAACAAGCGAGATCATGCGCGATCAATCGGTCGACATGAATTTGCTTGAACAAGACCTTAAAAAAAATCTCAAAGAAGCGTTAAAAGAAATTCAAGCATCTAAAGCGCGTGAAGGTGAAAAATTACAAAAAATTTTATTGGAAAAATTAAAAGAAATTGAGATGCTTGTAGATGATGCAAAAAAAATCTTACCCGTCTTAATCAAAGAGTATCAAGCTAAAATTGAAAATAAATTTAAGGAGGCATTGATTTCAATTGATGATGATCGCCTCAAACAAGAATTTCTTATTTTTATACAAAAGATGGATATCGACGAGGAGTTAAGCCGTATTGCATCGCATATTGATGAGGTGAGACGTTTACTCAAAACGGATGGGGCGATTGGTAAAAAATTAGACTTTATGATGCAAGAATTGAATCGCGAAGCAAATACGCTAGGTTCAAAATCCATTTCACCAAAAACCTCACAAATATCAGTTGATTTAAAAGTTTTGATTGAGCAAATGCGCGAACAAATTCAAAATATTGAATAAAATGATTAAAAAGTTTATATGAGCCAAGCCCATTTATTTATTATTGCAGCAGCTTCCGGTGCCGGTAAGACGACGCTCGTAAAAGCCTTGTTAAATAAAGATAAAGATCTTCAGGCCTCTGTATCTCACACTACGCGAAAACCACGTCCAGGAGAAGTAGATGGTGTGGACTATCATTTTGTTGATGAGAGTACCTTTTTAGATTTGAAGAAAAAAGGAGAATTCTTAGAATCTGCTGAATGTCATGGCGCTATGTATGGCACAAGTAAAAAATCGGTTCAGACTATTCTTGATCTAAAGAAAGACGTAATTTTAGAAATTGATTGGCAAGGTGCTAAAGCGCTTAAAGCTCAATTTAAAGAAGCTGTTTCAATTTTTGTATTACCACCCTCCGTTGAGACTTTAGCTGAAAGATTAAATAACCGTGGACATGATAGTGATGAGACGATTGCTAAGAGATTAGCAGTTGCCCGAGAAGAGATGAGTCATGTAGATGAGTTTGATTATGTTACAATCAACGATGACTTTGAAGTAGCGCTCCACGATCTTATGGCGATTATTCGATCCACTCGATTAATGTGTCATATTCAGCTCACACGACATAGCCACTTAATTAAAAACTTGACTTGAAATTTGGAGAAATAGCATGGCACGAATTACAGTAGATGATTGTTTAGAGATGATTCCTAATCGCTTTAAACTAACTTTAGCTGCCGCATACCGCGCAAGACAATTAGCGAACGGTGCTGAAGCACTAGTAAGTACACATGGTTTAAGAGATAAGCCTACGGTATTAGCATTAAGAGAAATCGCAGCAGGTAAAGTGGGTCTTGATATCTTAAACAGAAAAACAACATACTAAATTAATAAAAATAGGGCATAAGCCCACACAAGATTAAAGACTATGGCTAGTACCGCTCATTTTAATAAAGCGGATGCTCAAAAAACACCGCCACTTCCGTTACTGCCTGTCGATAACGAAGAGTCTGAACTCACAATCCTTCTTAAGACTTACTTAAAAACGAAAGATATCCACAAAATATGGGATGCCTATCGTTTTAGTGAAGAAGCACATCACGGCCAATCTAGACGCAGTGGTGAGCCTTATATTGTTCATCCAGTGGCTGTCGCTTGTACATTAGCTAGGTTGCACCTCGACGCTCCCACGATCCTTGCAGCTCTTCTTCACGATGTTGTTGAAGATACAACAATTACAAGCAAAGAAATTGAAAAGAAATTTGGCAAACAAGTATCCGTCTTAGTCGATGGTTTATCCAAACTCGATAAAATTGAATTTCAAGATGCTACTCAAGCACAAGCCGAAAACTTTAGAAAAATGTTACTGGCGATGTCAAATGATGTGCGCGTTATTTTAGTGAAGCTCGCAGATCGCTTACATAATATGCAAACGTTAGATGTTTTAAGACCAGAAAAACAAAAACGTATTGCACAAGAAACCCATGATATATATGCGCCTATTGCAAATCGATTAGGCTTAAATACGATCTATCAGGAGCTTGAAGATTTAAGTTTTAAACATCTTTACCCGATGCGCTATCGCGCTATTCAAAAAGCCATGAAGGCATCCCGAGGTAATCGTCGCGAAGTGGTTGAAAAAATTACGGCATCAATTAAACAAAAACTCGCTGAAATGAAAATAAACGCCGAAGTCACAGGACGTGAAAAAAATACTTATAGTATTTATAAAAAGATGAGCGAAAAAGGTATGTCTTTTGCACAAATTAATGACATCTATGCATTTAGAGTCATTGTAAAAGAAGCCAACGATGCATATTCAGCACTCGGTGCTCTTCATGGGCTCTATAAACCTCTCCCAGGTAAATTTAAAGATTACATTGCAATTCCAAAAGCTAATGGCTATCAATCACTTCATACAAGTTTATTTGGTCCTTTTGGAACACCTATTGAAGTTCAAATTCGTAGTGAAAAAATGCATAAACTTGCAGAAGCAGGTGTTGCAGCACACTGGCTTTATAAAACTAAAGATGCGCATTTAACTGAACTTCAACAACAAACACATCAGTGGTTAAAACGTCTTTTAGAAATTCAATCAGACAGTTCAGATTCGCTTGAATTTTTAGAACATTTAAAAGTCGATCTTTTCCCTGACGAAGTTTATGTATTTACTCCTAAAGGAAAAATTTTAGCGCTTCCTAAAGGTTCTACCGCAGTCGATTTTGCATATGCAGTGCATAGTGATGTAGGGAATTGTTGTGTCGCCGCAAAATATAATCAAGAACTTGTCCCACTTCGTGCCGAAGTAAATAATGGGGATCATATTGAAATTATTACAGCACCTTTAGCAAAACCTAATCCTGCATGGCTTAATTTTGTGATTACGGGAAAAGCAAGATCACATATACGACAATATTTAAAATCGATTGAATCAGAAGAGTCTTCGAGACTTGGTGAGGGTATGCTAAATCAAGCACTCAAAGCGCTTCATATTAGCCCATCTTCCATTAAAGAGTCTCATTGGAAAAAATTAATCAGCGATTATGGCGTTAAAACGAAAGAAGACATCTTGGCTGAAATTGGTTTAGGCAAACGAATGAACGTCATGGTGGCACACCAGCTTATTAGTTTTATGGAAGGGACAAGTCACGTAAAAGGTAAACATAAGCAACTCGATGTGATTACTATTAAAGGGTCTGAGAGCATGGCAATTCAATTGGCAACTTGTTGTCATCCTATTCCAGGCGATCCTATTTTGGGATTTATTAATAAAGATAAAGGCCTTGTCGTACACACACATGACTGTTTAGCGATTCGAAAATTTAAACTTGATCCTGATAAATGGCTTGATGTTCAATGGGATCCAAATCCAGATCGATTATTCAAGGTCAATTTACAAATCATGGTTTTAAATGAGCGTGGAATGCTTGCTAAAATTTCTTCTGTGATTGCAGAATCAGATTCAAATATTGATAATGTGAATGTTGAAGAGTCGGACGGCGGACATTTTGTAAATGTGAATTTTATTGTGCAAGTGCATAATCGCATTCATTTAGCAGATCTTATGAGAAACTTAAGAAAGATTACAAATATTTCCAGAATTAGTCGTGTGAAAATGAAAAGTTTTTAAGCTACTTATTAAAAAAGAAAGATTGAAGAAATGACAAAACAAATAATTCAAACTAAAAACGCACCCGAAGCGATTGGAACTTATTCTCAAGCTGTTAAAACAGGCAATACGATTTATTTGTCAGGTCAAATTGCACTTGATCCTCAATCGATGCAATTGGTTGAAGGCATTGAGGCACAAATTCATCAGGTATTTAAAAATCTGCAATCAGTTGTTGAGGCTTCTGGAGCTAAGTTAAGTGACATTGTTAAAATTAATATTTACTTAACTGATTTATCTCATTTTGCTTTGGTCAATACCATCATGGGTGAATATTTTACAAAGCCTTATCCAGCAAGAGCCGCAGTAGGTGTTGCATCACTTCCTAGAAATGCACTCATCGAAGCTGATGGTGTGGTTGTTCTTTAATTATTTTTACTTAAGAGTATTTCAATCTGACTTCTCTAGCCGAGCTTAAGCTTTTTACTCCTTCAGTTTTAAATAAGCTCAAGAAATTGGGCCTTGAAGATGTATTTAGTTTGGCGATGTATCTTCCTATTCGCTATATTGACGAAACTATTGTGACGCCCATTCGTGATATTGAAATGGGTGTACTTTCTCAAGTAGAAGCAGAAGTGATTCGTGCGGAAATTGTATACAAGCCTAAAAAAATGCTTATCGTACAAGTGAATGATACATCTGGCAGTTTGCAGCTTAGATTTTTACATTTTTACCCAAGTCAAATGAAGATGTTTGAAACGGGTAATCGCATTCGAATTTTAGGTGAAGCTCGTCATAATTTATTTGCTTTCGAAATGATTCATCCTCAGTGCAAATTAGTAAAAGAGGGCGATGTATTGCCGGAAGCACTCACCCCAATTTATTCCTTGGTTGCAGGCGTGGGACAAAAAACAGTCAAAGATGCAATCGATAAATTGTTTAATCAGTTCGACTTAAAAAATTATTTAAAGGATCTATTTTCTTCATCCGTTTATGAAAAATTACGCTTACCAAATCTTTATGAAAGTATAAAAAGTATTCATCATCCAAAAGATTTTAAAGAAGTTTCAAGTCATGAAGCTTTTTCAAGCGCGTCTTATCAAAGAATCATCTTTGATGAATTTTTAGCGCAACAACTTTCCTTAAGATCTAATTATTTAATGAGGCGCGCATTAACAGCGATACCCTTTAAAGCTAAAAATAAACTCACACAAATTTTTATCGATAAGCTTGAGTTTGAACTAACCAAAGCCCAAAAGAAAGTGATTCAAGAAATTAAAAGTGATCTTGAAAAAAACCATCCTATGCAAAGACTATTACAAGGTGATGTAGGAAGTGGTAAAACAGTGGTGGCAACGATTGCCGCACTGCAAGTGGTAGAGAATGGAAGTCAGGTTGCTTTTATGGCGCCTACTGAAATTTTAGCGGAACAACATTATCGAAAACTCAGTAAATGGCTGATACCGCTCGATATAAAAGTAGCATGGCTAACAGGGAGCCAGTCAAAGAAAGATCGTGAAACAGCATTGAATATGACAGCATCAGGTGACGCCAATATCATAGTAGGTACACATGCTCTTTTTCAAGAACATGTGACATTTAAAAAATTGGGTTTAAGTATTATTGATGAACAGCATCGATTTGGGGTTGAACAAAGATTGGCTTTAAGGAAAAAAGGTGAATTAAATAAAGTGATTGAACCTCATCAATTGATGATGAGTGCAACCCCAATTCCAAGAACGCTATCCATGAGTTATTTTGCAGATCTTGATGTGTCAGTGATTGATGAATTACCTAAAGGCCGCGAACCCATTGTGACAAAACTTTTTTCAGAAGATCGACGAGACGAGATTTTAAAAAGAGTACATGAGGTATGCCATGCCGGAGCTCAAGCATACTGGGTGTGCCCTTTGATCGAGGAAAGCGAAGTATTGCAACTTCAAACTGCTGAAGAAACATATTTAAATATGCAATCTCATTTTAAAGATTTAAAGGTAGGTTTGGTGCATGGGCGAATGAAATCATCAGAAAAGCAAAAAGTCATGTCTGATTTTGTAAATGGCAAAATTCAATTATTGGTTGCAACCACAGTCATTGAAGTAGGCGTTGATGTACCTAATGCCACATTGATGGTGATTGAAAATGCAGAGCGCATGGGACTTTCACAATTACATCAATTACGAGGTCGTGTTGGGCGTGGCTCACTTAAAAGTACATGTATTTTATTGTTTCAAAAAAAATTATCCGATGTTGCACGACAGAGGCTTAAAGTGATTTTTGAAAATACGGATGGTTTTATCATTGCACAAGAAGACTTAAATATTCGAGGCCCAGGAGAATTTTTAGGGGTGCGACAAAGCGGGGTCCCCATGTTACGTATAGCTAATCTCAATCGTGACTTTAAGTTATTAGAAGAAGCTAAAACGATCGCCGATCAATTGTTAGAGGACTATCCTGAGGCTTCTCATCTTCATTTAAAACGCTGGCTTAGCCATGCGAATGAAAGAGTGAAAGTATAAAAATGATTTGGTTAAAATCACCCACCATAAAAGGA
>DOEL01000095.1:9623-17029 GCA_003533095.1 Methylophilaceae bacterium
TGGCTTACGGAAGAGGGCTCCTTAACCGAACGACTTAAAAAAGAATTTAATGATGTCAAAGTTGAAGTGATTTATGAGGGCTTAGCTTTAGAAGAAAAAACAGATTATATTCGTGAGGTCATTATTAAAAGTCACGATAAGTCGATGATTTATGCACACACACGATTAAAAATGAATGATCTTGAAGATGCTTGGATATGTTTAAAAACACTCGGTCAACAATCACTTGCTAATATTTTATTTAAAGACCCTCAAATTTCTAGACGTTCACTTTTATATAGAGTCTGTGAGCCAGAAGATGTTTTATATAAACATTTAAAATCTCTAGGTTATATAGAAGAAGAAATTATATGGATGCGACAATCAGAATGGGAAAGATTTGGAAAGATACTTTTGTTGACGGAAGTATTTTTACCTAATCTTTTTAATCAACGATGAAGTTGATGTGAGCCCACCGATTTAAGCTATAATTTTTCTTTAATTTTTTCAAAGTATTTTTCAAAAAATCGTGAGCTTATCGAGAAACCTTCCCATTAATTTTGATTTGCCTAAAGCTATTGGAATTTCAATCGCTATTCATATTATTTTGATGATAGGTTTACCTGAATTTAATAAACCATTATTAACACCTCAAGTGATGAATGTGACAATTTCAAGCTCACCCATTCAAAAACCGATTGAAAAAATAGAACCACCACAACCTATAAAAAAAGTGGAACCTATTCAGAAAAAAATTACACCTATTATTGATAAAAATTCAACATCAGTAGCGCAACCTGTGCCAAAAGAAGTAGCGCCACCGGCACCTGCTGAAGCGATTTCAAAAACCCCAAATATAGTGCCGCAAGAACAAGTGACTCAGCATTTGGAAAGTTACAGCAGCTTACTTGCAAATGCGATTGCAAAATATAAGCAATATCCAAAAATTGCTCAAATGAGAGGTTGGCAAGGAACTGTGATTGCAGATCTAGAAATTGATAGTAAAGGTTCAGTGATTAGCGTCAAAATTAAAAAAAGTAGTACATACGAAGTGTTGGATAACGAAGCGCTCGAGATGATAAAAAAAGCTTCACCATTTCCAGCTCCACCCGAAAGTTTGCGTGGTAAAAATTTTAATGTGCTTGTGCCTATTTCATTCAAGCTCGAATAACTAGATTTAATTTAAAGATGCATTCTTATTTTCACCTTATGCGTCTTGATAAGCCGATAGGTATTTTTTTATTGCTATGGCCAACTTTATGGGCCCTTTTCATAGCTAGCCATGGTTCACCTAGCGTTCAACACCTTGCTATCTTTATTTTAGGTACAGTATTCATGCGCTCAGCCGGTTGTGTTGCGAACGATATTCTCGATCGTAAATTTGATTCTTTTGTGGCAAGAACAAAATTGCGCCCCTTAGCCAATCAATCTATCCCAGTTAAAAATGCATTTTTTTTACTGATCACTTTGTTATTGGGGGCATTGATATGTGTTTTATTTTTAAATAAAAAAGCATTTTATTTTTCATTGATCGCCTTATTTTTAGCGCTCACTTATCCTTTAACAAAAAGATTCTTTGTAATGCCTCAAGCTTATTTAGGTTTAAGTTTTGGTATGGGCATCCCCATCGCTTTTGTGGCAAATGATATTTCTATCACTTTGACAACATGGCTTTTATTTTTAGCTAATGTATTTTGGGCGATCGCTTACGATACACTTTACGCAGTGACTGACAAAAATGATGATCTAAAAATTGGTATTCGCTCTTCAGCTATTTGGTTTGGAAATTATGTGAAAGAAGCCATCATGTTCTGTTATATCGCTATGATGGGATGCTTAATTTGGGTAGGACAAATAGAGAGTTTTGGCTGGTTTTTTTATGGATTTATGATTTTGAGCCTCATTTTTATTGGGGCTCTTTATCGTCAAATTAGAACACTTAACCCAAAAGCCTGTTTTGACGCATTTTTAAGCAATAACTACTTGGGCGGACTTGTTTTTTTAGGTGTGTTTTTTCATTACATCTATGTCAACTAAATCATTAATAAAATTGACAAAACAGCCTGTTTTGACATAGAATTCACCTCTTTTTTTAAATTTATAGCGCAAAAGTTGGTATTGAAATGAAGACATTTTCAGCAAAATCCCATGAAGTAAAACGCGATTGGTTCGTTGTAGACGGAACTGATTTAGTGTTGGGTCGATTAGCAAGTGCGATTGCTCATCGATTACGTGGCAAACATAAGGCCATTTATACACCGCACGTTGATACAGGTGATTACATTGTAGTAATCAATGCGGAAAAGATTAAAGTAACGGGTAACAAAGGTGATGACAAAGTTTACCATCGCCACTCAGGTTATCCAGGCGGCATTTCAACAACGAACTTTTCTAAAATGCAAGACCGTTTTCCAGGCCGTGCTTTAGAAAAAGCAGTGAAGGGAATGTTACCAAAAGGACCTTTGGGTTATGCCATGATTAAAAAGATGAAAGTCTATTCAGGCGCAACGCATGATCATGTGGCACAACAACCACAACCATTAAGCATATAGTTAAGGAAATACTATGATAGGTAAATACAATTACGGAACAGGTCGCAGAAAGAGCTCAATAGCTCGTGTGTTCATTAAGCCAGGTAAGGGCGTGATTACAGTGAACGACAAACCTGCGGATGAATATTTTTCACGTTACACCTCCCGTATGATTTTCCGCCAACCACTTGATTTAACGAATACGTTAAGTACATTTGATATTCATGTGAATGTTGCGGGTGGTGGTGAGTCTGGTCAAGCAGGTGCAGTGCGTCATGGCATTACACGTGCACTTATTGACTATGATACAAATTTGAAAAGCACGCTTTCACAAGCTGGTTTTGTAACACGTGATGCACGTGAAGTTGAACGTAAAAAAGTGGGTCTTCGAAAAGCTCGTAGACGTAAACAATTCTCGAAACGTTAATTGTTTAAAGTTTCAAAGAGCAAAAAGGCCGCTTTTAAGCGGCTTTTTTGTTATATAGAGTTAAATAAATTTTGTTAGTATGGGTTTTTAAGGATTAAGACTTCTTTTAAATTAAAGGCGTGAATGAGATGAGCAATGTTTCTAAGATTAAAGTAGGCGTGGTGGGTGCTACCGGTTATACCGGCGTTGAGCTATTAAGAATTTTAGTCAAACATCCTCATGTCAAAATTCAAACAGTTACGTCTAGAGCAGAGGCTGGACTATCGATTGCGAGCTTATTTCCAAGCTTAAGAGGATTAATCGATCTTAAATTTGAAGATCCAAAGGTGGCTGATTTAGCAAATTGCGATCTCGTGTTTTTTGCAACACCTAATGGGATTGCGATGGAAGAAGTGCCAGCACTTCTTAAATCTGGGGTTAAAGTAATTGATTTGGCAGCCGATTTTAGACTAAAAGATGCTAACGTCTGGGAAAAATGGTACAAAATGCCTCATTCATGTAGCGATCTTCTTAAAGATGCTGTTTATGGTTTGCCAGAGATTAATCGAGAAAAAATTAAAAAAGCTTCGCTTGTAGCTAATCCGGGTTGTTATCCCACAGCTATTCAATTGGGGTTTATTCCTTTAATCGAATCAGGTGTGATTGATCTTGATGACTTAATCGCAGATGCTAAATCGGGTGTCTCAGGTGCAGGCAGAAAAGCCGAAGTGAATGCATTGATGGCCGAAGCCTCAGATAACTTTAAAGCATACGGGGTTGATGGACATAGACATTTACCTGAAATCACGCAAGGACTTACGACTGTGGCAAATCAAGCGGTGCATTTAACTTTTGTGCCACATTTAACACCTATGATTAGAGGCATACACGCAACACTTTATGCAACGCTTACTAAAAATATAGATATTCAAGCGCTTTTTGAATCGAGGTATAAAAATGAGTTTTTTGTGGACGTAATGCCAAAAGGCTCTCATCCAGAAACAAGATCTGTGAGAGGTTCAAATCAATGTCGCATCAGTATCCATCAGCCGCAAGGAAGCCATAAAGTTGTTGTGTTATCTGTGATCGACAATCTCGTGAAAGGCGCAGCAGGACAGGCTGTGCAAAATATGAATCTTATGTTTGATTTTCCAGAGACCTCCGGACTTGATCTTGTGCCCTTGATGCCATAAAGTGTTGTTTCTATGAGAAAAGTTAAGCGAACCTATACAAAATATTTTGGTGTCACACGCCGAAGAATGCGCATTAAAACAGGCGCTTCTTGGCATACCTATTTAATGTTAGCAGCGCTTTCATTTATAGGTGGTGCAGGGTTTACTTACTGGGAATTAAACGGGGGTTCAGTGATTGGATTTATTTCAAAAATTCAAGCATTAGAAGCTGAGAATCAGTCGATACAAGGTCAATTATTACAACAAAAAATTGAGCTTCAATTGAAATCGATTTCAGGTGATAAAGTGTCTGGTGATATTACTAAACTTCAAGAAGAAAATGCTAAGTTAAAAGAAGACATTATTTTTTATGAAAAAATTGTAGGCAAGAAACGATAAAGGATATTTCATGTTTTTTAATAAGAAAAATAAAGCGCGTACCATTGATACACTCATTGATAAAGACATTACGGTGCGTGGCAATGTGACCTATTCAGGCGGTATTCGCGTTGACGGTTCTATTCATGGTAATCTCACTGAACTTCCGGGTACGGCAGGTACTCTTATTATGGGAAACAAAAGTCGCATCAAAGGAAATATCTCAGCCCATACAGCTATTATCGGTGGAGATGTCAGCGGTAATGTCGTATGTGCTGAATACCTAGAGCTTCATGCGAACGCCAAAATCACCGGTGATATTGAATATAAAGTAATAGAAATTCATGCAGGTGCTAAAGTGTATGGACGACTTAAAGAAGTGGCTAAAGATTATCAGTCACAAAAAAAGAAATAATCAGGAGTAAATATGATGAATCAAATCGCTGAATCAAAAGAAATGGAAATGCCAACCCCACTTATTTTTACAGATAATGCTGTAAAGAAAGTGAAGGAATTAATTGAGGAAGAAGGTCAGCCAGAACTCAAGCTTCGAGTATTTGTGAGTGGTGGTGGATGTTCAGGTTTTCAATATGGATTTACATTTGAAGAATCAATCAACGAAGACGATACCCAAGTTACAAAAGATTCAGTCACTTTGTTAATTGATCCAATGAGCTTGCAATATTTAATGGGTGCTGAAATTGATTATCAAGACAGTGTTCAAGGCTCGCAATTCGTCATTAAGAATCCAAACGCACAAACCACATGCGGTTGCGGTTCTTCTTTCTCAGCTTAAGTAAAATTTATTTTTTAGGAACGTCACGTCGAGGCTTACCTGTGTAAACTTGACGTGGTCGGCCAATTTTATTTCCAGGTTGACCTAGCATTTCATTCCATTGAGCTACCCAACCAGCTGTTCTTGCAAGCGCAAATACAGCGGTAAACATGGAATTAGGAATGCCCATAGCACGCATCACAATGCCGGAATAGAAATCTACATTAGGATAAAGTTTTTTCTGAATGAAGTATTCATCTTCCAGAGCAATTTGTTCTACTTTCATGGCAAGTTTAAAAATAGGATCATCTTTCAAGCCAAGTTCATCAAGCACTTCATAGCAAGTCTTACGCATGATCTCTGCGCGAGGATCTTTATTACGATAGATACGATGACCGAAACCCATCATACGGAATGTATCATCTTTATCTTTTGCGCGTTTAATGAATACGCCAATTCTACTTTCATCTCCAATGTCTTCGAGCATTTTGAGAGTGGCTTCGTTAGCACCTCCGTGAGCCGGACCCCAGAGGGATGCTATGCCTGCGGCAATGCATGCAAAAGGATTTGCGCCCGATGAGCCCGCAAGTCTGACTGTAGAAGTTGATGCATTTTGTTCATGGTCTGCATGAAGAATTAAAATGCGCTCAAATGCTTTTGCAAGGACTGAATTGGGTTTGTATTCTTCACAGGGTGTTGCAAACATCATGCGCATAAAGTTTTCTGCATAACCCAAATCATTCTTGGGATAAATAAAAGGCTGACCTAAGCTATATTTGTAACTCCACGCTGCGATGGTGGGTACTTTAGCTAAAAGTTGATGTGCTGATATTTGGCGATGTTCAGGATTCATCACATCCATAGAATCAAAATAAAATGCAGACATTGAACCTACAACACCCACCATGACTGCCATAGGGTGTGCATCACGTCTAAACCCACGAAAAATATTATTTAATTGATCATGGAGCATCGTGTGACGATTAATCGTCGTTGAGAATGTTTCTTTTTCTTGTGGCTTAGGTAATTCACCATGCATTAGGAGATAAGCGACATCTAAAAAATCACAATGCTCCGCAAGTTGTTCAATAGGATAACCACGGTAAAGAAGAAGACTTTTTTCTCCATCAATAAAAGTAATTTCAGAGCTGCAGGAAGCCGTCGACATAAAGCCGGGGTCATAACTAAAGACTTGATGAGCACCTAATTGACGAATATCAATCGCATCGTTACCCATAGTGCTTTTTACTAGAGGTAACTCTATCGATGTTGGTTCTTGATCGAAATTTAATGTGACTTTAGTTGATTTCATTTTTGAAAAATAAAATTAATTATTAAATGAATTATAACTTTTCAAGCTACTTTTGCTAGCGCTATCTTTATGCAGGATAGAGCGCACCTAAAATGCGCAAGCCTTTAGCACCAGTGACTTCAGGTATGTTGCCTGGTTTTAAAAATAGTGTTTGTTTTGCAAGCCAAGCAAATGCAGCCGCTTCAACATATTGCGTCGGTATCCCAAGAACATCAGTGAGTTGAATATGAGTTTTAGGCATTAATGTTTTTAAGCGTTCTACTAAAAAACTATTTAAAGCACCACCACCACATAAATAAATTTCACTGATATTTGAATCTATTGCTTTCGCAATGCTTGAAGCTGTGAGCTCCAAAAGCGTTCTCTGAATATCTTGCGCAGCGTAAGATTTTTGTAAGTGTTTATTAAGCCATGCTTCATTAAAATGATCACGACCAGTACTTTTGGGCGCGGATTTTTTAAAATAAGCATCTTCAAAAAATGCATCAAGAAGTGTTTCGATAACTTTACCTTCCCTAGCCCATGCACCATTCTCATCAAATGCCTGATGAATATGTGTCTTACTCCACAGATCTAATAAAAGATTACCAGGGCCAGTATCAAAACCTGACACAGTAGTTTTAGGATCTAATAGAGTGAGATTGGCAATTCCGCCAATATTCAAAATTGCACGACAAGTTGTTGGGTGAGAAAAAATTTCAT
This sequence comes from Methylophilaceae bacterium, assembly GCA_003533095.1. Taxonomy (GTDB): domain Bacteria; phylum Pseudomonadota; class Gammaproteobacteria; order Burkholderiales; family Methylophilaceae; genus Methylopumilus. The sequence goes on from DOEL01000095.1 coordinate 16,879, forward strand.
GATGAAATGCGGGCACCAATGGCGCCCCTTGCCCACTTGCTGCAACATCTCGACTTCTAAAATCAGCAATGACATTGATATTAGAAAGCTCGGCTAGAAGTGCCGGATTTCCAATTTGCAAAGTGAAGCCTTTCTGAGGTTGATGGCGAAC
>DOEL01000041.1 GCA_003533095.1 Methylophilaceae bacterium
AAATTTATATGTCGAGAATTGCGAATACGTTCAAAGCGCTCAAAGAAAAAAATAAAAAAGCTTTAATTCCTTATATTACGGCAGGCGATCCACACCCAGATTTAACAGTAAGTCTATTACATGCATTGGTTGATGCAGGTGCAGACATGATCGAGTTAGGCATTCCATTTTCAGATCCGATGGCAGATGGTCCCACCATTCAAAGGGCGAGCGAAAGGGCTTTGGCGCAAAGCGTAGGGTTATCTCACGTATTTAAAATGGTGAAAGCTTTTAGAGAAAAAGATACTAAAACTCCTATTATTCTCATGGGATATGCAAATCCAATCGAAGCGATTGGGGCAGAAAATTTTGTAGATAAAGCAAAAGCATCTGATGTAGATGGCATCATCACGGTAGATTACCCACCTGAAGAATGCATTCAATTTACAAAACTTCTTAAAGAAAAAAATATTGATAGTATTTTTCTATTATCACCAACGACAGAGTTGGATAGAGTAAAATTAATTATCGAACAAGCTTCTGGATTTTTATATTATGTCTCGCTGAAAGGCGTGACAGGTGCAGCGAATATTGATATTGAACAAGTCAAATCTAAAGTGGGCATCATCCGAGAATTAACAGGCCTTCCGATCGGAGTTGGATTTGGTGTGAGAGATGCTGCAACCGCAAAAGAGATTGCGAAGATATCCGACGCAGTTGTCGTTGGAAGTCGTATGGTTCAGGAAATTGAGAGTTCTGATAAAGAGCATTTAATTGAAAATATTTCAAAGTTAATGAAAGAATTAAGAACAGCAGTTAATTAATGAGTCGAGAGAATATATGAGCTGGTTAAAAGACGTCATACCTCCAAAAATAAAGCGCATTGTTGGCGGTGTATCTAAAAAAAATATTCCTGAGGGTTTGTGGTGTAAATGCCCCTCATGTCAGGCAGTGTTATACCGAACAGATCTTGAACAAAACATGGAAGTTTGTCCGAAATGTTCTTTTCATAACCGAATTTCAGCACGCGCAAGAATTGACACCCTTTTAGATAAAGAAAAAAGAAAAGAAATTGGCGCACAAATTCAGCCTTTAGATTCCTTAAAATTTAACGATACCCAAAGCTACGCTGAGCGAATTAAATCATCACAAAAAGATCTCAATGAAAAAGATGCCATGGTAGTGATGCAAGGCTTAATGGATGGCAAGCCTGTGGTAGTTGCAGCTTTTGAATTTAAGTTTATGGGTGGATCCATGGGTTCAGTCGTAGGTGAAAAATTTGTACGTGGCATACAAGCTGCTATTAAATCAAAAGCAGCGTTTGTTTGTGTCTCAGCTAGTGGTGGGGCTCGCATGCAAGAAGGATTACTATCACTTATGCAAATGGCAAAAACTAGTGCAGCCTTAACTAAATTAAGTGATGCTAAATTGCCTTACTTTTCAATTCTCACCGATCCTACAATGGGCGGTGTTTCTGCAAGTTTTGCGATGCTAGGCGATATTATTATTGCAGAACCTAAAGCATTGATTGGTTTTGCTGGCCCTCGTGTGATCGAACAAACAGTGAGGGAAAAATTACCCGAAGGATTTCAGCGCTCTGAATTTCTTTTGTCACATGGTGCGATTGATATGATCGTAGATCGTCGTGACATGAAAAAGAAACTCGTTAATTTAATATCAAAACTATCTAAAAATTAATTTAAAGCTCTCTATTTTTAGGCCATCGCCCTATGAACCTTCATGATTGGCTTAGGTATATTGAATCCACACATCCCACCTCAATCGATCTCACATTAGATCGAATTAAAACTGTAGTCGAACGATTACATCTCAATTTTTCTTTTCCTATTATTACTGTGGGCGGGACCAATGGAAAAGGTTCTACATGTGCAATGCTTGAATCAATTTACAAAGCGGCAGGCTATAAAGTCGGTTGTTATACCTCCCCTCATTTTTTACATTTTAATGAGCGTATTAAAGTTAATGCCATCCCTGTTTCAGATGAAATTATTTGTGAAGCTTTTTCTAAAATTGAAGCAGCAAGAAAAGATATCTCACTTACTTATTTTGAATACGGCACGATTGCAGCCATGATTATTTTTGCTAATGTTGATTTAGACGTTGCTATTCTTGAAGTGGGGTTAGGCGGTAGGCTAGATGCGGTCAATGTTTTTGATTCAGATTGTGCGATTGTTACTACGATTGATCTTGATCATATGGATTATTTGGGACATACAAGAGAAGCGATTGGATTTGAAAAAGCTGGCATTTATCGTTCTCACAAAACTGCAATCTGTGGCGATTTTGATCCCCCAAAATCTTTAATTCAACATTGTGAATCTATCCATGCAGATCTTAAAGTTATAGGAAAAGATTTTGCTTATGAAGTGCACCATAATTCTTTTGATTTTTTAATAGACACATCTTTTGTTTTAAATCTGCCTCTACCTAAATTGCAAGGCGATTTCCAATTAGCAAATGCCACATCTGCTTTGATGTCAGTCAAAGTTATGGAGGAAAAACTTCCTTTAACTACAGAAGCGATTAAACAAGGTTTAGTATCAACTTTATTGCCCGGTAGATTTCATGAAGTTCGCTTCAACCCTTCATTAGTTATGGATGTAGCACATAATCCTCAAGCTGCAACATCTTTAAGCCTGAATCTAAAAAAGCATGCTGTTAAAGGTAAAACAATTGCAGTGTTTTCAATATTGAAGGATAAAGATATTTATAGCGTTACAAAAGCTTTAAGAGGTGATATTAATCAATGGTGTATTGCAGAAATTCAAAACGAAAGAGCTGCAAGCATCGACATCATTAAGAAAGCGATTCAGCAAGCTGATTCATCCGCTCATATCGTTTCATTTAAAAATATACAAGAAGCTTATGATTTTGCTCTGAAGGAAGTCACTATAAATGATAGAATAATTGTATTTGGATCATTCTATACAGTAGCTGATATTATGAAAGTTATTTCTTAAGTTATGAGCGAAGATAATTCAATACCACCTCAAGAAGATAAGCTGATTAGTCAAGCCAAAAAGCGACTCCTTGGTGCATCTGTTATTTTATTTATTCTTTTAATCTCAGCTCCATTTGTTCTAAAAAATCGAAATGAAGCAGGACCTACTGAACCCATTAAAATTTCTATGGAAAGTTCTCCTGTGATTGCTGATACAAATGTTGAAAATATAAAACCTCCTGAAACAAAACCTGAAACTCCAGCATTACCGAATCCTCAAGTAAAAAAAGAAACACCGCCCGCATCTAGTGATATCAAAACAAAATCTGAAGTACTTCCGCAATCTAGTAGTGGCCTTTATATTCAATTGGGTATCTTTTCAGACTCTGAAAAAATAAAACCCCTCCAACAAAAGCTGACTCAATTAAATATTCAAACTAAAACTGAATTAATCAAAATTAATGGGGTTGATAAAGTAAGATTAATTACAGATGATTTACACACTGAAGCTTTAGCAAAAGAAACGTTACTTAAAATTAAAAATGCTGGTATTACCGGCATTATCAAGAAGACTAATTAATGACATTGATTGATTATGGTTTTTTTATCATTATCATCATTTCTTCTCTTCTAGGCTGCTATCGTGGCTTTGTGCGCGAGCTTTTTTCTATAATTGCGTGGTTTCTTGCATTTTATTTAGCGCAATCTTTTTCTTTTGTAGCCGCTTCAAAACTTTATTGGATTGATACAGAGTCTATTCGGCATTTAGTCGCTTACTTATTGATTTTTATTACTGTCCTTGTTATCTCAATGGCCGTGATTGCTATTCTTAATAAATTTATTAAATATACAGGCCTTTCATTACCAAATATTTTATTAGGTGGCTTATTTGGTTTTGTTCGAGCAATTTTTATTGTTTTGATTTGTCATGTTGTAATTCAATCAACTTCACTGGTAAATCATTCCGTTTGGCAAGATGCTTTGATTAAGCCTTATTTCGAGTCTTTTACAGCAAAGGCAGGCGTTTATTTGCCACTAGATATCCTGAAGCATGTAAAATATCCCCAACGAACGTATTTTTAAGGCGCTGAAATGTGTGGAATCCTTGGAATAGTCGGTAAAAATCCTGTTAATCAGCTACTTTATGATGGCTTATTAGTTCTTCAGCATCGCGGTCAAGACGCCGCTGGCATTGTCACCTGCGATGGTAATACTTTCTTCATGCACAAAAATAATGGCTTTGTGAAAGATGTCTTTCATACCCGCCATATGCGAAATCTTATTGGTAACGCTGGTATTGCACATGTACGATATCCTACCGCTGGCTCATCCTCTGCCGCGGAAGCCCAACCTTTTTATGTAAATTCACCTTTTGGTATAGTGTTGGGCCATAACGGAAATTTAACGAATGCTGAAAAACTTAAAGAAGATATATTTAGGCAAGATCTCCGTCATATCAATACCACATCAGATTCAGAAGTTTTACTTAATGTATTAGCGCATGAAATTGAAGAATCTTCAAAAAGTAGCGTACTTAATAGTGACGTTGTATTTGATGCTGTGACCTCGCTTCATAAGCGATGCAAAGGGGCGTATGCAGTAGTGTCAATGATTGCGAATTTTGGCCTACTTGCATTTAGAGATCCTCATGGTATTCGCCCGCTCGTAATTGGTAAGCATGAAAGTCCAGAAGGAGTTGAATACATGGTGGCTTCCGAAAGCGTAGCCCTTGATGTATTAGGTTTCAAATTAGTAAGAGATGTCGAGCCAGGTGAAGCAGTCTTTATCGATATGAATGGTAATTTTTATTCGAAACAATGCGCCAAACCTAATCATCATCCTTGTATATTTGAGTATGTATATCTTGCAAGACCCGATTCTGTCATTGATGGTATTTCTGTGTATCAAACACGACTTAATATGGGCAAAACCTTAGCGCAAAAAATTAAGAAACATTGGAAACATTTAGATATCGATGTCGTAATTCCCATACCTGATACAAGCCGTCCTAGCGCATTGCAACTTGCTTTAGAGCTAGGCCTTGATTACCGCGAGGGATTTATTAAGAACCGTTACATTGGTCGAACTTTTATTATGCCTGGCCAAGCACTAAGAAAAAAATCAGTGAGACAAAAACTAAATCCGATTAAGATTGAATTTCAAGGCAAGAATGTGCTTTTAGTTGATGATTCAATTGTCAGGGGAACTACATCAAAAGAAATTGTTCAGATGGCAAGAGAAGCGGGCGCTAAAAAAGTTTATTTGGTCTCAGCGGCACCACCTGTCAGATTTCCGAATGTATATGGTATCGATATGCCCTCGCGCAATGAATTATTGGCACCTAATAAAACAGATGAAGAAATTCGAGAAGAGATTGGTGCAGATGAATTAATTTATCAAGATCTTGATGCGCTTATTGAGAATATTGCATCAATCAATCCAAAACTTAAAAAATTTGATGCTTCTTGTTTTGATGGTAAATACATCACTGGTGACATTGATGAATATTATTTAAAAAATATTGAAACACTTCGTGCAGACTCTAATAAATCAGATAAGCCTTCAAATGCAAGTACACAAATGGATTTAAATTTAATTAAAAACGAAGAGGAAGCTGCTTAATATTAAGCTTTTCTTGACGTAATTTTTTTATCGTGCATAATTCAATTTGCGCTGATTTGAGTGATAAGTTATTTCTCAGCTTGCGGGCGCTTTAAAAATACTGCTAAAGCGAGGTCTGTCCCGTTTTAGCATTTTGTGAAACGGGTTTTTTTATGCCCAAAAAAAGGTAACAGACTATGAATAACGACTCATGGAAATTTGATACACAAGCGATTCGAGCAGGCTCATTACAATCTGAGTTTGGTGAGAATTCTGAAGCTATTTTTTTAACTTCTAGCTATGTATTTGATTCATCTTCTCAGGCTGCCGCAAGATTTGCTGGTAACGAGCCTGGCAATATCTACTCTCGTTTTACTAACCCTACCGTTACTATGTTTCAAGATCGTCTTGCAGCTCTTGAAGGTAGCGAAGCATGTGTGGCAACCTCAAGCGGAATGTCAGCTATTTTGGCAACCATTATGGGATTATGTTCTGCGGGCGATCATGTCGTGGCATCCCGAAGTATCTTTGGAACAACCGTCCAACTCTTTAGTAATATTTTAAAGCGCTGGGGTTTGGAAGTTACCTTTGTATCACTAACTCATCTTAGTGAATGGGAGGGTGCTATCCAAAAACACACAAAACT